>JBFYOM010000008.1:0-25440 GCA_041303805.1 Micrococcales bacterium | reverse complement strand
CAACCAACCGCCATTGCTGAACTTGAATCTAGAATCCGTTCTGGCGAAAAAGACATTGTTCTTCTCGGTGCGACCGGAACAGGTAAATCAGCTACCACAGCCTGGTTAATTGAGAAACTTCAACGACCTACACTCGTACTCGCACACAACAAGACCTTGGCGGCTCAACTTGTTAATGAGTTCAGAGAATTGCTCCCAAATAACGCCATTGAGTATTTCGTCAGTTACTACGACTACTACCAGCCTGAGGCTTATGTGCCCCAAACAGACACTTTCATTGAGAAAGATTCATCAATCAATGACGAGGTTGAACGCTTGAGGTATAAGGCGACCATGAGTTTGCTCTCGCGTCGGGACGTGGTCGTGGTGTCAACCGTCTCATGTATTTACGGACTAGGCGCCCCGGCGGAATATTTGAATCAGTCAGTCACTCTGCAAGTAGGCGACAGAATCGATCGAGATGATCTAATTCGTAGATTCGTAGATCTCCAATACAAACGTAACGATTACGATTTTTCGAGAGGAAACTTCAGAGTTAAAGGCGACACGGTTGAAATCATTCCTGTCTATGACGAGCTGGCCACCCGAATTGAGTTCTTCGGCGACGAAGTCGAAGCGATTTACTCGCTTTCCCCAATCACTGGAGAGGTAGTTTCACAGCTTCCCCAAGCCGCAATTTTTCCTGCAAGCTACTACGTTGCGCCTCCCGAACAGATGGGTCGAGCTATCGAGGAGATTGAGAATGAACTTTCATCTCGCCTGAGAGATTTGGAAAACCAGGGTAAGTTACTCGAGGCTCAGCGTCTGAGAATGAGAACCACTTTTGATCTTGAGATGATCAAGGAGATTGGTTTTTGTTCTGGAATAGAAAACTACTCACGTCAAATTGACGGTAGGGAACCGGGGTCTGCACCTAGTTGTCTGCTGGATTTCTTTCCCGAGGATTTCCTAACTGTAATTGACGAATCACACGTAACTGTTCCTCAAATTGGAGCGATGTACGAGGGAGACTCTTCGCGCAAGCGAACTCTTGTGGAGCACGGGTTTAGATTGCCCTCGGCACTGGATAATCGGCCCCTGAAGTTTTCCGAGTTTGAAGATCGTGTCGGGCAGACCGTTTATCTCTCGGCCACTCCTGGAAAGTATGAGCTCGCGCGGGCGGACGGTTATGTGGAACAAATAATTCGACCAACCGGTCTCATTGACCCCAAGATTGTTGTGAAGCCGATTAAGGGTCAGATTGATGATCTACTCGAACAGATCAAGTTGCGAACCGATAAGGATGAGCGCGTTCTTGTAACCACCCTCACCAAGAAGATGGCCGAGGATCTCAACGAGTTTTTGAACGAAGCCGGAATCAGGGTTCGCTATCTCCACAGCGATGTGGATACCCTCAGACGCGTTGAGTTACTCACCGAACTTCGGGCTGGAGTTTATGACGTCCTTGTAGGCATCAACCTACTCCGAGAGGGCTTGGACTTGCCTGAGGTATCTTTGGTAGCAATCCTAGATGCCGACAAACAGGGTTTCCTGCGTTCCGCTACTTCTCTGATTCAAACAATTGGTCGAGCTGCTAGAAACGTCAACGGTGAGGTTCACATGTACGCCGACAAAGTCACTCCAGCTATGGAGCAGGCAATTGATGAAACAGACCGCAGGCGAGCGAAGCAAGTGGCCTACAACCAGGAGAACGGCATCGACCCGAAGCCGTTGCGCAAGAAGATTGCTGATCTCACCGATCAGATTCACCGCGAAGAATTAGACACGGCCGAACTTATCGAATCGATAAAGTCTGGTAAGGGTAAGTCAAGGTCGAAAGCAAGCTCTAGCACCAATGTAGATGAACTGACGGAGACCATCCTCGAACTTGAATCCGCGATGAAAATCGCAGCGTCTGAGCTCCAATTCGAACTTGCTGCTCGTCTCCGCGACGAAGTCAGTGACCTAAAGCGCACCATGAGAGAAATTCAACTGCACACTTGAAATTAGAATGGGGGAGTGAGCCGTCAAAACCCCGAGAATAAATTGCACGTCAAAGGTGCAAGAGTGCACAACCTCAAGAACATTGATGTTGAAATACCTAGAGACGCGCTAGTCGTTTTCACAGGCCTTTCGGGTTCTGGCAAATCCTCACTAGCCTTCGATACGATTTTTGCTGAAGGTCAGCGAAGGTACGTTGAATCACTTTCTGCGTATGCCAGACAATTTTTAGGTCAGGTCGATCGACCCGATGTTGACTTTATCGAGGGGCTCTCGCCAGCGGTTTCGATCGATCAAAAATCGACCAACCGCAACCCGCGTTCAACCGTTGGTACGATAACCGAAATTCACGACTATCTCCGCCTCCTTTGGGCAAGGATTGGCATTCCTCACTGTGCCGAGTGTGGGATGCGTATCGTCAAGCAGACCCCGCAGCAGATTGTTGATCAAATCGCTGAATTGGCGGATGGGACCAAGTACCAAATTCTGGCCCCGATTGTGACTCAGAAGAAGGGAGAGTTTGTAGATTTATTCTCAGAACTCGCTACCCAGGGGTTTTCTAGAGTTACCGTCGATGGAGAAACCATTCAGTTGTCGGAAGCCAAGCCTCTCAAGAAGACCTTCAAGCATGACATTTCGGTGGTTGTAGACCGTTTGGTGTCAAAAGCCGACATTCTGCCTCGACTGACGGACTCTGTAGAGACTGCCCTGAAACTTTCTGGAGGCCGGCTGTTACTTGATCTCGTAGACGAAGTCGGCGAAAGTAAGACTCGAGTATTCAGCGAGAAGATGTCTTGCCCAAACGAACATGTTCTTACTCTTACCGAGATAGAGCCTCGTACCTTTTCGTTCAACGCGCCGTTCGGAGCTTGTACAGCATGTAGCGGACTGGGTACCAAAATGGCAGTTGAACCTGAGTTAGTAATCGGTGATCCGAGCCTTTCCATCAATGAAGGTGTTCTGCTTCCCTGGTCGACACCTGGAAAAGGTCTTTACGGATTCTTCACAAGAGTGCTTAACTCTCTGGCGGATGAGCTTGAATTTTCGCTCGACGCACCTTGGTCATCGCTCAATCCAGACATCCAAGAGGCGGTATTGCACGGAAATAATTTCGATGTGAAGGTCAAATGGAAGAACAAGTACGGCCGAGAATTACGTTATACATCGGGTTTTGAAGGCGTCTTGACCTACATCGAACGCAAGTGGCTCGAAAGCGAGAACGACTTCCAGCGCGGCCGTTGGTCTGGATTTCTGCGCGAGATTCCTTGTGCTTCGTGTGACGGTAGTCGTCTAAAACCCGAAGTTTTAGCGGTCAAGGTAAATCAAGCGTCAATTGCTGATGTAGCCCGCCTTAGTTTGGCTGATTGTTCGAAATTTTTCAGTGGTATTCAATTAGATTCTCGGGAAACAAAAATCGCTGCGCAGGTACTCCGCGAAATTCAAGCTCGATTGAATTTTCTCTTGGATGTTGGTCTTGACTATCTGTCTCTGGAACGCGCGGCTGGGACCCTGTCCGGTGGCGAAGCCCAGAGAATCCGATTGGCGACACAAATCGGCTCGGGACTGACTGGAGTCTTGTACGTGCTGGACGAACCAAGCATCGGGCTACACCAGCGAGATAACATGCGCCTGATTGAAACCCTGATCAAATTGCGAGATCTTGGGAACACCCTGGTTGTGGTTGAACATGACGAAGACACGATTAAGGCGTCAGACTGGGTCGTCGACATTGGCCCCGGCGCTGGTGTTCACGGCGGAGAAGTCGTTCATTCGGGCACCTATCAAGCGCTGCTGAAGAATCCCAAGTCGGTAACCGGCGCTTTTCTAAGTGGCCGAGAAAGTATTGAAACGCCCAAAACACGTAGAGTCATTGATTCCAAGCGCGTGATCTCCGTAGTCGGCGCCAGAGAGAACAATCTTAAAAACGTTGACGTCCTTTTCCCACTCGGTGTACTCACCGCAGTCACCGGAGTTAGCGGCTCAGGTAAGTCCACGCTGGTAAACGACATCCTTTACCAGGTTCTCGCAAATGGTCTCAATGGCGCAAAAGGAGTTCCTGGTAAGCACTCACGCGTTGAAGGATTAGAGCAGCTCGACAAGGTTGTCCACGTTGATCAGGCTCCAATCGGTAGAACCCCGAGATCCAATCCGGCCACTTATACCGGTGTCTTCGATCACATCCGGAAACTGTTTACTGAAACTACCGAGGCCAAAGTGAGGGGATACCAGCAGGGTCGCTTCTCGTTCAACGTCAAAGGCGGCCGCTGCGAGGCCTGCAGTGGCGACGGTACATTGCGAATCGAGATGAACTTCTTGCCAGATGTTTACGTCGCCTGTGAAGTCTGCCACGGCGCTCGCTACAACAGAGAAACGCTTCAGGTCAGATACAAGGGCAAGAACATCTCGGAGGTTCTAGACATGCCAATTTCTGAGGCGGCGGAGTTCTTTGCACCTGTTAACTCAATTGCCAGGTATTTGGAAACGCTTGTTTCGGTTGGTCTCGGTTACGTGCGGTTGGGCCAATCAGCCACAACGTTATCCGGCGGTGAAGCCCAAAGAGTAAAGTTGGCCACCGAACTGCAGAAGCGAAGCAATGGAAGGTCTGTTTACGTGTTGGACGAGCCAACAACCGGCCTACACTTCGAAGACACGAGGAAACTCCTTCAGGTGCTTGGCAGCCTAGTTGACAAAGGTAATTCGGTAATTGTGATCGAGCACAACTTGGATGTCATTAAGTGCGCCGACTGGGTAATCGACATGGGTCCAGAAGGTGGCGCCGGTGGTGGTCAAGTGATAGCAACTGGAACCCCTGAAACTGTGGCGGGAATCCCGAAGAGCTTCACAGGGAAGTTCTTGAAACGAGTGCTTTGACAGACCTTAGAACTCAAAGTTGGTTTCCCAAAACCTCCACCATCCCAAGAGATCCGGGAGTCTATCGATGGTATGACTCTAATGGACGAGTCCTCTATGTAGGGAAGGCGAAGAACCTTCGTTCAAGGCTCAGCAGTTACTTCGCCAAACCTGAATCTCTCCATGAACGAACAAGGAGGATGGTTCAGGGTGCGTCTAAATTGGATTGGACCATTGTAAACAGTGAATTCGAAGCCTTGCAGCTTGAATTCACCTGGATTAAGCAATTCAACCCTCCGTTCAACGTTCAATTTCGCGACGACAAATCATATCCATACCTGGCGATCAGCTTCGGTGAAGAGGTGCCTAGAGTCTTCGTTAGCAGGAATAAAGCCAAAGGTAAGACAAAATTCTTCGGCCCTTTCACCAAAGCGTGGACGATCTACGAAACCATCGACAGCCTTGCGAAGGTTTATCCAGTCAGAACCTGTGGTGGTTCCGAATTCAAGAGAGCTCAAACAACCGGAAGACCTTGCCTTCTGGCGGACATCGGGAAATGCTCAGCGCCCTGTGTCGAACGAATCTCCGCGGAAGAACACCGTCAGTTGGTAAACCGATTCGCTAATTTCGTGAGCGGGTCTGATCAGTCGCATCTTGCAGAATTGAGGGTCAAGATGATTGACGCCTCCGACTCTCAAAACTTCGAACTTGCCGCTAAACTGCGGGACCAACAGTCGGCCTTAGAAGCGGTTGCAGCAAAGAGCGCTGTGGTACTTGAGGACAACGCGGACGCAGATGTTTTTGCGTTTGCCCTTGATGGCTACACCGCAGCCGTCAGTCGATTCAAAGTCCGCGAAGGCAGAATTAGAGGCGTGCAGGGTTGGGTGGCTGATCTCGAGTTAGACCGGTCGAAACCAGAACTGTTTGAGTACACCTTGCAGAAGGTTTTTGGTGAGGAAGGGGAGAGACCCCCGAGAGAAGTTCTAGCGGCCATACTTCCCGAAGAAAGAGAAGCGTTAGAGTCTTGGCTATCCGATTTACGTGGGACGAAGGTTCGAATCCGGATCGCCATGCGCGGGGATAAAAGATCGCTAACAGAGACTGCACAAAAAAATGCCGAACACTCTCTCGCACAATTCAAACTAAAGCGTTCGAATGATTTCACCGCAAGATCGGTAGCTCTTTCGAATCTTCAGGTCGCTCTGGAACTTCCGACAGTCCCACTAGTTATCGAGTGTTACGACGTTTCTCACTTGGCAGGAACCGGGATAGTCGCATCAAAAGTGGTCTTTGTCGACGGGAAACCAAAGAAGGATCTATACCGCCGCTACAACATAGCCGCAGCAACAGACGACACAGACGCGATGAATCAAGTGTTAACTCGGAGGCTCTCCAACATCACAGCTCAAGACGACTTGCCAGACCTGATTGTTGTGGATGGAGCAAGACCCCAAGTTTCCGCTGCGCGGAAGGCAGTAAAGTCGGCATGTTCCGAATCAATACCAATCATCGGCGTCGCTAAACGTCTTGAAGAAGTATGGTTACCAGAAGAGGAATTCCCAGTTCTACTGCCGAGAACGAGTGAAGAATTGTTTCTTCTGCAGCACCTACGTGACGAGTCACACCGGTTCGCAATATCGCATCAGAGACTAAAACGTAGCGCTAGCATCGCTACCGTGCTCGAGGAAATACCTGGACTCGGACAAAAGCGAAGTCGCATGATCCTAAAAACCTTTGGTTCTGCTACGCGAGTCAAGCTGGCGTCAATTGAAGAACTTTCGGATGTTCCTGGAATTGGTGATTCATTAGCGAATGTTATTCACCAGCACCTCCACAAATAAGTCATTTTTTGCCCTCGGCGTGTCGCGGTAACACTTAGACTTTTTGCAGGAGGTCTGATGGGCGCTAATAAGCACGAATTGCTTGTGGTGACAGGCATGTCCGGCGCCGGTCGCTCTACTGTTGGAAATGCCTTAGAAGACCTTGGCTGGTACGTCGTCGACAATCTTCCACCTCAAATGCTTGGGCCAATCTCCGACTTGTTTTCTTTGGCGTCAACGCCGTTGCCGAAACTTGCAGTCGTGATCGATGTTCGCGGAGGTGAGTTTTTTTCACAGCTTCTGGAGAATCTCAATTCACTAAGGCTTAAGGAAGTTGGGCTTCGTTTAATTTTCCTTGAAGCGACAGACGCAGCTCTAATTAAGCGCTTTGAAAGCGTTAGACGACCCCATCCGTTGCAGGGGAACGGAACTCTAATTGACGGCATCGTGGCGGAACGCAATCAGCTGCTGAGCGTTAGGGAGACCGCTGATGTGGTGATAGACACCTCAGAACTTAACATTCACCAACTCAGCACCCAGATTGCTGATCACTTTAGACCGCAGGGTTCAAAAAAACTGCAAATCGTTGTCGAGTCTTTTGGATTCAAATACGGCACGCCTAGTGATGCCGACATGATTGCTGATGCCCGCTTTATCCCGAATCCTTTCTGGGATGAGAGCCTTAGGCCCTTCAATGGCGAAGACGAAGTTGTTAGAGACTTCGTCCTTGGCGCAAAAGGAGCGTCTGAGTTTATTGAAAATTATGTGGCGGCGCTTAAGCCAGTGTTAGAAGGCTACGCTTCTGAGAACAAGCGCTACGCAACAATTGCAATTGGTTGCACCGGTGGGAAGCATCGCTCCGTAGCAGTTTCCAGAGAGATTGCTCGATTGTTGGAGGAATTACCCGAAATCTCTGTAACACTTAAGCATCGTGACCTGGGGAGGGAATAAAGTGGCACTAACCGCTGACCTAAGACAAGAACTGGCCAGGATTAAGACGTCAAAAGGCGAGCTGAGGCTAGCTGAGTTGTCAGTGATCCTTCGTTTCACCGCGTCCGTGCACGTGGTCAACTCAACCATGGTTGTCGAAGCTGAGTTCGATACCGCCCACCTAGCAAACAGGGTAAAGACCGAGATATCCGAGCTCTTTGGAATAGAAGCAAGAGTAGAAATTCTTCACGCTTCGGGAATTAGAAAAGTTACACGCCACAACCTGAGAGTTATGAAGCAAGCAGATTTATTGGTTCGCCAAACAGGTTTGTACTATCCAACTGGAAAACCGGTTAGGGGTATCCACTCGAGGTTTGTCTCGGATTCTCCAGAGGTGGCTACCGCGGTCTGGCGAGGTGCGCTCATGGTGCAGGGAACGCTGACAGATCCTGGTCGTTCATCCGCGTTGGAAGTAACTTGCCCTAGCAATGAAGCTGCTTCATCTCTGGTCGGTCTGGCCAAACGGCTTGGTATCAGCGGGGCCAAATCTAGAGAGGTTAGGGGCGTACATCGAGTAATTATTCGCGAAGGAGACGAGATCTCGAACCTACTGCGACTAACCGGAGCCACAAACATTCTTGAACGCTGGGACTCTTTGCGTGCGAAGCGGGAAGTTAGATCGGTTTCCAACCGTCTTGCAAACTTCGACGACGCAAATCTTCGTAGATCTGCACAGGCGGCGGTAGCGGCAGGAGCCCGTGTTGCCAGAGCCCTCGAGATACTGGGTGATGACATCCCGGCTCATCTGAAATATGCTGGAGAACTCCGCCTTAGCCACAAAGCTGCTTCGCTTGATGAGCTCGGTCATCTTGCTGTCCCACCGATGACCAAGGATGCTGTGGCTGGCCGGATCAGGCGTCTACTTGCCATGGCTGATAAAAAGGCAGAGGATCTCGGAATACCTAACACCGAAGCCTATCTCGATGGCGAAGAAGCGGAATAGATTCTGCCAATCCACGTTTATTAACACCAATAGCTAACCTAAGGACGAACATGACTAAGTACACACTCCCGGAACTCACCTATGATTACGCAGCCTTAGAACCTAGCATTTCGGCTCGAATCATGGAACTCCACCATTCAAAGCATCACGCCGCCTATGTAGCAGGTGCAAATTCTGCCCTCGAACAAATGGAGGAAGCCCGAACAAAGTCTGACTTTGGTGCAATCAATAAACTGCAAAAGGATTTGGCCTTCCACCTCTCAGGTCACATCAACCACTCAATTTTTTGGAAGAACCTAGCGCCAACCAACAGCGATCGACCAGAGGGCGAGCTTTCATCAGCGATTGATGAATTTTTTGGTTCTTTCGAGAGCTTCCAAGCGCATTTCAATGCTGCAGCAATGGGCATACAGGGGAGTGGCTGGGCATTCCTTGCCTGGGACTCGGTTGGGCAGCGATTGATTATTGAGCAACTTTACGACCAGCAATCTAACGTGGCTATGGCAAGCATTCCGCTACTTATGTTGGACATGTGGGAGCACGCTTTTTACCTCGATTACCAGAACGTTAAGGGCGACTATGTGAAGGCTTTCTGGAGCATAGTTAACTGGTCAGACGTGCAGGCTCGATTCAATGCAGCCTCGACCAAAACACAGGGTCTTTTGTTAGGCTAGGGCTAGACTTTCCACTCAATGATGCGTGTTCAAGTTGTTAGAGAAATCATTGGCGGGCGGCTATAGCGCCCGAGTTTAATTGGGAGAACAAATGGCAACACGTGTTGGAATTAATGGGTTTGGTCGCATCGGTCGTAATTACCTTCGTGCAGAACTGGCCAAGGGAACCGATCTGGTTATCGTTGCGGTCAATGATTTGAGTGACCCTGCATCTTTAGCTCACCTCCTGAAATATGACTCCGTTACCGGTCGACTTGAACAAGAAGTAAGCGTCGACGGTCAGAACATCATCGTTGGGGGAAACGTAATCAAAGTTCTCGCAGAACGTAATCCTGAAGACCTTCCCTGGGGCGAACTTGGTGTTGACATCGTCATCGAGTCAACGGGTCGTTTTACTGATGCGGAAGCAGCTCGAGCCCACATAAAGGCAGGCGCTAAGAAGGTCATTATTTCAGCACCGGCAACAGGCGAAGATGCTACTTTCGTTCTCGGTGTAAATGAAGAGCTTTACGACAACGACAAGCACCACATCATTTCAAACGCCTCTTGCACCACCAACTGCCTTGCTCCATTTGCGAAGGTCTTCAACGACAAGTTCGGGATCGAGAACGGCCTGATGACCACTGTGCACGCCTACACGGCAGATCAGAACCTCCAGGATGGACCTCACGGAGATTTACGTCGGGCCCGCGCTGCTGCGATTAACATCGTTCCTTCATCCACCGGGGCTGCCAAGGCCATTGGTTTGGTACTACCAGAACTCAAAGGCAAGTTGGATGGCTACGCCCTCCGCGTACCAGTTCCAACTGGTTCAATCACCGACCTAACCCTTGTGTCAAAGACGAAGGTGACCGTTGAGGAAGTTCAGCAGGCTTATAAAGAGGCGGCTGCAAGTGGCCGACTCAAGGGGATCCTCAAGTACACTGACGAGCCCATCGTTTCAAGTGACATTGTGACCGATCCTCACTCATCCATCGTGGATGCCGGTCTGATAAAAGTAATCGGCAACACGGTAAAAATCTCTTCTTGGTATGACAACGAGTGGGGATACTCAAACCGCTTAGTTGAACTCACCGAGCTAGTAGCCTCGAAGCTTTAGTTCGAGTATCGAAGCCAGGGTTTATTTTGCATTCGTTGTCCGAGTTAACCTCATTAGCGGGCAAAACCGTCATCCTTAGATGTGACCTTAATGTCCCAATGGAACACGGTTCTATAAGCGATGATGGACGCATTAAAGCCTCGGTTCCAACCATCAAGTATCTGGTTGATCAGGGAGCAAGGGTTATTGCGATTAGCCATCTAGGGCGGCCAGAGGGTGAACGCAAGCTCGAATTCTCGCTGGAGCCAGTCAGCGTCCGGCTCGGAGAGCTTCTTGGTCAGCCTGTCCTGTTCGCCCCAGATACGGTTGGCGTTCGAGCAGAAGCGGTTCTTAAGGTCCTGGATGCTGGTGGAGTCGCGGTCTTAGAGAACCTTCGCTTCAACCCTGAGGAAACAGCAAAGGACGATTCCGCTCGAATGGAGTTCGCCAAGAAATTGGCCGCGTTTGGTGACTACTTTGTTTCAGATGGTTTCGGTGTTGTCCACCGCAAGCAGGCTTCGGTCTATGAGCTTGCTGGCTTGCTACCGAGTTACGTGGGTTTGCTAGTCGAGAAAGAGCTCGACGTAATGAAACGGCTCACAGAGCAACCCGAGAGGCCATACACAGTTGTTCTTGGCGGTTCCAAAGTGAGTGACAAACTGGGTGTAATCGACAATCTTCTTCCCAAGGTCGACAAACTACTGATAGGCGGAGGCATGGTTTTCACATTCCTGGCGGCTCTCGGCCATAAAGTTGGTTCCTCGTTGCTTGAGGAAGATCAGATCCCAATCGTGAACGAGTATTTGACCCGTGCTGACGCTTTAGGTGTTGAGATCGTCCTCCCAACCGACATTGTGGTCGCTAGTCGATTCGCCGCTGACGCCGAGTTTGAGACCCTTAATGCAGATTGCATGGAGGAATCCCGCTTTGGAGCCAATGGGATCGGTTTGGACATCGGTCCGGAGTCTGCTGCGAGGTTCGCAGCTGAAATTCGTGAATCAAAGACCGTATTTTGGAACGGACCGATGGGAGTCTTTGAATTTGACAATTTCGCTAACGGAACCAAGACTGTTGCAGGAGCACTCACCGAAGTGATGGGACTATCGGTTGTTGGGGGCGGGGATTCCGCAGCTGCGGTTCGCGTCCTCGGTTTTAAAGACGAGCAGTTTGGTCACATTTCGACAGGTGGAGGAGCAAGTTTGGAATATCTAGAAGGCAAAGCACTGCCAGGTTTGGAGGCTTTAAATGTCTAATCGCACCCCGTTAGTAGCTGGCAACTGGAAAATGAACCTAGATCACCAGCAGGCGATCGCGCTCGTCCAGAAACTTGCCTGGACGCTAAAAGACGCATCATTTGATTACTCCAAAGCTGAGGTAGTCGTTTTCCCTGGATTTACATCACTCCGGTCGGTGCAAACCCTAATCGATGCCGATCAGCTTGAGCTTGGCCTTGGGGCACAGGACCTAAGCGCGAGCGACTCAGGCGCATTTACAGGAGAAGTCTCGGGTTTCGCCCTAAAGAAATTGGACGTCAATTATGTGCTGGTCGGTCACAGCGAACGCAGAACCATGCACGGTGAAGCCGATGAAACTATCCAAAGGAAAGTATCATCGGCCTTTAGAAACAATCTGGTTCCGGTAATTTGTGTGGGTGAAACAGCTGAGGAGCTTGAATCGGAAGGCCCTGCGGCTGTTCCAATTCGCCAGACGCTTGCAGCATTAGCCGAACACGTTGAATTGAAGCCCTTCGTAATCGCCTACGAGCCTGTTTGGGCAATTGGTACTGGTCAAGTTGCAACACCAGAGCAAGCGGCCAGTGTGGCCGGAAAAATAAGAGAGGCCATTCGTTCCGAATACGGCCACATCGCGGATGAGACGCGAATTCTCTACGGCGGTTCCGTGAAATCAACCAATGTTGCTGGTTTCATGAGAAGTCCAGAGGTGGACGGAGTCTTGGTTGGCGGCGCGAGCTTGGACGCCGAAGAGTTCTCAGGAATAGCGCGATTCCAGAGTCATCTGGCAATATAGAAGCACTACAAACTTAGGAGTCTGTTTTGGACGCAATTAGTACCGCTTTGATGGTCCTACTTTTCATCGTTAGCCTACTGCTCACGCTGCTCATCCTTCTTCACAAAGGACGCGGTGGGGGTCTTTCGGACATGTTCGGCGGAGGCGTAACCTCAACCATGCAGTCCTCTGGCGTAGCTGAGCGAAACCTTAACCGCATCACCATTATTCTCGGGCTCGTTTGGCTCGTTTTGATTGTTGCACTCGGACTTTTCGGCCGGTTCAGCGTCGCTGCCTAGCAGCCCCAAACAAGATTTCCGGCGGTCTGGTCAACGTACCAGACCGTCTTTTCTTTACCCTGGATTTTCCCGGCAGGCAAAGGGGTCTGACTAGTTTCGAACACGTTCAAGACTGCATTTGCCTTGTCGGAACCTGCCACAATGAACCAGATCTCTCTCGAAAGATTTATAGCGGTGTACGAAAAGCTAATCCGCTCAGAGGGCAGTTTAGGCGAATTGGGGACGGCAACGATAAATCCATCAGTTGCCAGAGCTTCCTGCCCAGGGAAGAGGCTAGCGACATGCCCATCCGGACCCATTCCCATCATCATTAGATCGAACCCAGAGAAGCCTCTAGAAACCTGCTCTGCAAAGTTCTTGGCGGCTTCTTGAAGGGTTAGGTCTTTAGTCTTGAAAGGAAAAGAATGCAAGTTCTCGAGAGGAATAGAAAGTTTCCGTAACCAAACGTTCCACGCCTGCCGGTCATTCCGCTCGTCACTTTCCTTCTCGACAAAGCGTTCGTCACCCCACCAAATGTGTAACCTCGACAAATCTAGATTGTCGAACGGTTGAGCACTTGCTGCTGCGAGAGAAGCTATTCCTACCGTTCCACCGGTTAGGGCGATATCAACACGAGATTGTTTGTCAAGTGCCTGGCGAACGAAACCGAATAAATCTTCCCCGACCGCCAGAGCAACTTCCTGGGAGACAGGAAATCGCTTTACAATTGGTCGAGCCACTTAAGGACCTTTCCGAAAAGTACATCTGGATCGAGCCTTCTCAGATCTTCGGTTAGGCAATCACGATCACTTCGTCTTGGAAGCGAGATCTCACGTTCCGTCTGTCCTGAAACAGACAGGGTCGCCGTTCCTGATGGAGTGCGCTTCAATTCGATCGAACCAGTCTCTCGCTCTAGAAATACGGAGAAAATACCAGCCTCAACCCCTGGCAGACTAACGTGACTAATCTCAACCGGTGCCTTAAGCTTTAGCCCAAGCCAAGCACAGAGAAGATATGTGCTCGGGGAATGCTCACTGCCAGATACTCGAACCCTTGTAATCGGTTCGAAGGGAGGTTGATCCAGAATAGCCGCAAGTTGAGCGCGCCAAAGAGTTAGGCGTGTCCACGCAAAGTCACTGTCGCCTGGATTGTAAGTTTCCGACAAAGCTTTAAGGAACGCAATTGGCTCAGCTTGCGCCGCCGAATCGGTAATTCGTCTAGTTGCAATCCTTCCAATTGGTGAGACCGAAACGTCCGTAGGACTCCGACCTGGCCACCACGCAACAACAGGTGCATCTGGAAGTAATAAACCAGTTGCGAGCAGTTCCAAGTCCGAGCCGGCATCGCCGTAAGGCTTTAACACGATAACTTCGGAGGCTCCAGCATCGCCGCCCACACGAATCTGAGCATCAAGTTTCGGTTGTGCGGAGTAGCTTGTCGAGGTTGAGCTTAGAACGAGAATTCGACAAGGGTGTTCTCTCGATGCCTCATTTGCGGTTGCAATTGAGTGTTCCAGGTTTTCCTCATCGGTCTCAATAATCAGGGTTAGGACTCGACCTAAAGCGACTGCGCCACCCTGCTCGCGAAGACGAACCAGAGCCTTGGAAACCTTGCTCGTAGTTGTGTTCTGGAGTTCAACAATCATGGACGGCGCCAAACCCTTCCGTCTTGCTTCATCATTTGATCAGCAGATTCGGGTCCCCAACTACCAGGCCGGTATTGCTCCGGCTTGCCAGCCTTGGCCCAGAATTCTTCGATTGGGTCGAGAATTCTCCAAGAGAGTTCAACTTCTTCGTGTCTAGGGAAAAGGGGAGGGTCTCCCAGTAAAACGTCCAGGATTAGGCGCTCATACGCTTCTGGGCTGTCCTCGGTGAAAGCATGACCGTAACCGAAGTCCATGGTGACATCCCGAACTTGCATACCTGTTCCAGGAACTTTAGAGCCGAATCGAATTGTTATGCCCTCATCTGGTTGGACTCTGATAACTAGTGCGTTTTGACCTAGTTCGGCAGTTTGACTAGCGGCAAAAAGTTGCTGGGGAGCGCGCTTGAAGACAATTGCGATTTCGGTAACCCTTCTGCCAAGCCTTTTGCCAGCCCGAAGATAGAAAGGGACCCCGGTCCATCTTCGAGTGTTGATGTCAAGTCGAATAGCAGCGAAGGTTTCAGTCACTGAATCTGGATTCATTCCGTCCTCTTCCAGGAATCCAGCCACTAGCTCGCCGCCTTGCCAGCCCGAAGAGTACTGACCTCTGGCCGTATGTTTACCAAGGTCCTTGGGAAGGCGAACCGCCTGAAGTACTTTCTCTTTTTCGTTTCTGAGATCCGAGGCGTCGAAGGAGACAGGCTCTTCCATCGCCGTAAGTGCTACAAGTTGAAGTAGATGATTTTGGATAACATCGCGTGCTGCTCCGATGCCGTCGTAGTATCCAGCACGGCCACCCACTCCGATGTCTTCCGCCATCGTGATTTGAACGTGATCGATGAAGTTATTGTTCCAGAGCGGCTCGAAGAGTTGGTTTGCAAACCGCAGTGCCAGAATGTTCTGTACGGTTTCCTTGCCAAGGTAGTGGTCAATCCTAAAGATGGAATCAGCTGGGAATACTGACTCCACCACCTCATTGAGTTCTCTCGCGGTCATCAAATCGCTTCCAAAGGGTTTCTCAATCACAACTCGCCTGAACTGATCTTGTTTGGGTTCCGCTAGTCCACTTCGACTTAGTTGACTACAAACCAAGGGGAAGGCCTTTGGCGGAACAGAAAGATAAAAAGCGTGATTGCCGTTTGTGCCTCGATTGGTATCAAGCTCCGCAATCGTGCCTTTCAGTCGATCGAAGGCGGAATCGTCGTCGAAGTCGCCCTGAACGAAGCGAATTCCTTCTGACAATTGCCTCCAAACTTCTTCTTTGAATGGAGTTCTCGCATACTCACGAATCGAATCGTGAACTTCCTTGGCGAAATCCTCGTTCTTCCATTCCCTGCGTGCGAAACCAACCAAAGCGAACCCCGGAGGAAGCAAACCTCGATTGGCAAGATCGTAGACGGCAGGCATAAGTTTTTTTCGACTCAAATCCCCGGTTACACCAAAGATGACCAGGGAGCTAGGTCCAGCAATTCGATTGAGCCGCTTATCCTCTAAATCTCTTAGAGGATTTTTGCCAGGTCCGATTTCTGGAAAGTCCATGTTCCCTAAAGGCTCTCTTCAATTGCGGCTAGGGCTCTCTCAACATCGTCAAAGGCTAGAGTGAGCACGGGCATTCCTAGCCCAGACAGAACTTTTGAATCTCCTTCGGCCTGCGATCGGATTAGTTCACTTAGTGTGAAGTCCCTTCCAGGAACAGGTACTTCTAGTGTCGGTTTGGATACGAGCTGTATGAAAACGCCCTGTTTTGGGCCACCCTTGTGGTACTGACCGGTGGAATGAAGGAAGCGTGGAGCCCAACCAAAAGTAACCGGCCTTCCAGTCTTGACAGCTATTAAATCTCGTAACTGGTTAGCACGGGCGTGGGCGGTTCTATCAAGGTAAGCGTGGATAGAGACGTATCCATCGACAGCGAGCTTAGAGAAGAGCTTCTCGAAGATTTCAGGTAAGTCATCGGAAGAATTGGTATCGAATGTGGAAGTTACCTCAAGTCCACTTACGGCGATACCGGAAGGCGCCGATTCTTCACGAGCTTCCAACATGGACCTAGCCGCGATTTTAGCCGACTCGACATCTGGTTGATCGAAAGGGTTGATCCCAATCAGCCTTGAAGCGAAGACAGTAGCGCACTCCCAGAGCAGAAACTGGGCGCCAAGCGAACCAGAAACTGCTATCTCATCGCTCTCTGAAGAATCAGCTGAATCAACAAGCCGCACCACCACCACGTCGTCGTCATTTGCTTCGATCTCGGGTGCGGCAGTGGTCGCAACTATAGGCAAGATTCCCTTGGATTCTTTGCCAGTGGATTCGGCGATTAGCTGCTCGGCCCAATCTCCAAGCCCTACAATTTTGGTGCCATCTTCAACAAGCAACATTTTGTCGCAAACGGTTGAAGACTTTTTGGTTCTCGCCATGGCGGCAGCCAAAATCAAAGCGGGATTTTTAGGCGAATCTGCTGACAAAAGCTCAACTACAGCTATCGCCTCGTAAAGAAGTGTCTCAATGTCTACACCAGCCAACCCAGATGGAACTATTCCGAATGCAGTCAACGCCGAATAACGGCCTCCGACTGTCGGATCCGCATTGAATACTCTGTAACCATCCGCAGTTGCGGCAGACTCCATTGGAGAACCAGGGTCTGTGACGATGATAATCCTCTCGGCTTTATCAATCCCCGCAGCAGTGAAAGCGGCCTCGAAGAGCCTCTTTTGGGAATCGGTTTCTACCGTCGAACCAGATTTTGAAGATACGATCACAGCAGTTCGCGCAAGATCTCCAGCCAGCGCAGATGCCACTTGCTCCGGATTAGTCGAATCGAGAATCACTAGCTTCTTTTGTGCAGTATTGGTAATCACTTCTGGAGCTAACGATGATCCGCCCATGCCACAGAGGACGAAGCGGTCCACTCCAATTGAGTTCAGCTGATCGCGAAGTGCGTAAATCTTTGGAACTATAGCGAGTGATTCCTGTGCGCTAGAGGTCCACCCCAGTCGAATCCTGCTTTCATCCTCTGCCCGAGAACCCCAAAGCGTGAAATCCTTTGAAAAAAGGCGACTAGCAACTTGGTCCGAGACCAAAGAGGAGACACTCGAATCCGCTGCTAGTTGTGTCGCTCCAGAAACGGCAACCTTCAAATTCACTTCTTTGCTTCCGCTAAGGCGATCTCAACAGAATTGACCAAGTCTGCCCAGGACGCCACAAACTTGTCAACACCCTCTTTTTCGAGAAGGTCGGTTACATCGGAAAGATGGATTCCAATTTGATCCACTGTCTCTAACAAGTCTTGAGAAGCCGCGTACTCGGATCTTATGGAATCGGCCGGTACCACGCCGTGGTCGAACACGGCCTCCATGGTCTTTTCGGGCATGGTGTTCACAAGCATCGGAGCCACCAGTCCAGTTACATAGAGAGTGTCTGAAAGGTTCGGATCCTTGACCCCCGTCGAGGCCATTAATGGGCGCTGCTTGTTGGCTCCTTCGGCTTCCAATACCTGCCATTTGGGATCGGCAAAGCTAGCCTCGAAAACCTGGTAGGCAAGTCGGGCGTTTGCTAAGGCAACCTTGCTTTTCAGAGAATCTGCATCAGGAGTTCCAATCATGCCTAGCCGCTTATCCACCTCTGTGTCCACGCGTGACACGAAAAATGAGGCCACGGAATGAATACTGCTGATGTCTAAACCGTTTTGCTTCGCCTGAATGATTCCTTGTTTGTAGGCTTCAATAACATCTCGATACCGAGAGAGCGAGAAAATCAAAGTTACGTTGACGCTAATTCCTGCTGCAGTAACGGCGGTTATTGCCTCTAACCCTTCTCGGGTTGCAGGAATCTTGATCATGACGTTTTCACGATTGACCTTTTTATATAGAGTCAGAGCTTGATGGATTGTCGCCTTGGCATCATGAGCCAAGGTAGGTTCAACTTCGATAGAAACTCTTCCGTCGAAGCCTTGGCTTTGTTCATAAACAGACTTGAAGATGTCGCACGCGTCAGCAACGTCCTGGCAAGTTAACTCGAAAATAGTTTCAGTCGCAGTCAACCCCTGGGCCGATAACTTCTCTATATTCTCGGAATAGCCTTCGCCAGATCCAATCGCGGAGGCAAAAATGGTCGGATTAGTTGTGACGCCCGATACGGACCGGGTCTCAATTAGCTTCTCCAAGTTACCGGAATCAATTCTTTTCCTCGAAAGATCATCAAGCCAAATGCTGACGCCGTTTGCTGCCAATTGTGCCAATGGGTGTTTCATTCTTTAGACCTTCTTTATGCTTCTTTTTGCCGCTGCGACCACATTTTCTGCCGTCATTCCGAATTCCCGGAAAAGTGTTTTGTAGTCGGCAGATGCTCCGAAGTGTTCAATTGAAACACTCTCCCCGGCGCCGCCAACGTATTTAGACCAACCAAGTGAGAGCCCTGCTTCGACAGACACACGTGCTTTGACGTTGGCTGGGAGGACAGATAGACGGTAATCCTCTGACTGTTCTTCAAACCATTCAAGGCAAGGAGCAGAAACGACTCTGGTTGCAATTCCCGATGCTTCAAGCTTCAATCGCGCATCTAGTGCTAATTGGAGTTCTGAACCGGTAGCGATAAGAATCACTTTAGGTTTTCCATTGGCCGCGTCAACGAGCGTGTAAGCGCCCTTAAGAGTGTTCTCAGCTCCGGTAATCATTGTTCCTGTTGCGTCTTTCACACCTCTGGATAGGATTGGCAGGTTCTGACGACTGAGGGCAATACCCGATGGTCCGTTTTGGTTCTGGAGCATTCCCATCCAGGCATAACTCGTCTCGTTCGCATCTCCAGGACGGACAACCGAAAGATTTGGAATAGCCCGTAGAGTTGCCAATTGCTCGATTGGCTGATGAGTGGGGCCATCTTCTCCGAGAGCCACAGAGTCGTGCGTCCAAACAAAAATTGAAGGAACGCCCATGAGTGCGGCAAGGCGCACAGCAGGGCGCATGTAATCACTAAAGATTAGGAATGTGCCACCAAATGGGCGTGTGTGCCCGCTCAGCGTGATTCCGTTGAGAATGGAAGCCATTGCGTGCTCGCGAATACCAAAGTGCAGAACACGGCCGTACTTATCGCCGCTCCACTCATGTGTAGACCACTCGGCGGGTACGAATGATTTTGAATTCGTTATCGTGGTCATGTTTGACTCCGCAAGGTCCGCCGAACCGCCCCAAAGTTCAGGCATGACCGTGGCAATACCATTAATTACTTTGCCAGAAGCTACGCGGGTGGAAATTTCGCCGCCGGCTTCAAACTGGGGGAGAGCAGCCTCTAGATCCAAAGGCAGCTCTCGCGCAAGAATTCTGTCTAACAGCTGTTTTTTGGAAGGATTCTCGGAGGCCCAGGAATCAAAAGCTGCTTCCCAGACATTTCGATTTTCCTGAGCAAAAGCCTGGTATCCGCGAGTATGCTTAAGCACCTCTTCGGCCACCTCGAATGACTGATTTGGGTCAAAGCCGAGAATGTTTTTAAGTCCTACTAACTCTTCCGCTCCCAAGGCCGAACCGTGGATCTTTCCAGTGTTTTGTTTTGTTGGTGAGGGCCAACCGATGATGGTACGAAGTCTAATCAACGATGGTTTGTCGGTGACCGCCTTGGCTTTTTCAATCGCGTTGTAAAGCTCTTCTAGATCTTCAACGTAGCTTCCAGTCTTTTTCCAATCAACAGTCTGAGTGTGCCAACCGTATGATTCATACCTGCCGATAATGTCCTCGGTGAAAGCGATGTCAGTGTCATCTTCGATCGAAATCTGATTACTGTCATAAATGACCACAAGATTTCCTAGCTTTTGATGTCCAGCCAATGATGCAGCTTCAGCCGTGACGCCCTCCTGCATGTCCCCATCGCCAGCTATCACGTACACGAAGTGATCAAACGGAGATGTACCAAGAGGTGCGCTTGGGTCGAAGAGACCTCTCTCGTAGCGAGCCGAATAAGCAAAACCTGTGGCTGAAGCCAGCCCCTGACCGAGCGGACCGGTCGTTATTTCAACCCCTTTAGTGTGCTTGTACTCTGGATGACCTGGCGTGAGTGAGCCCCACGTTCTCAAACTTTTGAGATCTTCCAGTTCCAAACCGTAGCCGTGAAGGAAAAGCTGGTTGTAGAGAGTGAGCGAAGAATGGCCGACGCTCAAGATGAAGCGGTCTCTACCAATCCAACGCTCATCGTTAGGATCGTGTCGCATGACCTTGTTGAAGAGTAAATATGCGACCGGGGCAAGGGAGATAGCGGTACCTGGGTGCCCGTTTCCTGCTTTCTCGACGGCGTCTGCTGCCAAGATCCTTGCCGTATCAACTGCGCGGGAGTCTAATTCAGACCACTGGAATGCTGACAACGAGACTCCTTATTTTTGGTTGAAGAAACACTTCTGGGGTGACTGCGCAACGTTGCACCGTTAAGACATCAATTACTCTTGTCTTTGGCAAAAGTCTACTCTCAACGAGCCTGTAAACTTGGCAGTGATGTCCAAACTTCGCGCCTATCTAGCCCTCACCAAACCCCGAGTGATTGAGTTGTTGCTCGTCACTACTGTGCCAGCGATGATTTTGGCTAATTACCCAAACGGCTTTCCTGACTTACTGCTCGTTCTGAGCGTCCTTGTAGGTGGAGCGATGTCTGCGGGAAGCGCGAATTCATTCAACTGTTACATTGATGCCGACATTGACAAAATCATGGGCAGAACGAAGAATCGTCCCTTAGTCACTGGCGAGCTTTCGAAAACCGAGGCGTTGGTCTTTGCATACTCAACCGCGTTTCTCTCCTCAATTTTTCTTTGGTGGACGGCGGGCCTTTTGGCCGCCTTGCTATCGCTGGGTGCCATCCTTTTCTACGTCTTGATTTACACGCTCCTACTTAAGCGGAAGACTCCTCAAAACATCGTTTGGGGAGGAGCAGCAGGAGCTATGCCGGTCCTTATCGGGTGGGCAGCAGTGACACAAACCTTGTCGGTTTCTGCTTGGTTGCTGTTCCTAATCATTTTTCTCTGGACACCGCCGCACTACTGGCCGCTTTCCATGAAATACCGAGACGACTACGCCGCCGCCGGGGTTCCTATGCTCCCAGTAGTCCGAAAATCACGAGTGGTTGGGGTGCAAATCCTGCTTTACAGTTGGGCAATGGTGACTAGCTCACTGCTTCTGATTCCAGCTTCAAACATGGGCATTATTTATACCTTGACTGCAGCCGGTTTCGGGATCTGGTTCACATTCGAGGCCACCACACTTTATAACCAATCCAAGGTTGGAGAGCCGAAATCTCCAATGCGCCTATTTCATGGCTCAATAAGCTATTTGACGGTGCTCTTCCTTGCAATTGCAGTAGACCCTCTTCTTAAAGATCTAATCGGCTTCTAGAGGGTCTTCAGCTCTGACAATCGCGCCAAAGCCTCAACTCTTTCGGTGGCGTGATCAACGATGCGTTTCGGGTATTTGTAACTGTATCCATGTTCACTGTCCCAAGGTTCGTGGGCTGATCCACCGGGCAAGTGAAACAGTTCGGGAATGTACTTTCGAACGTAATCGCCATTTGGGTCGAACTTGAGCCCCTGGCCTACGGGATTGAATACCCGAAAGAACGGTGACGCATCTGTTCCGCAACCGGCAGTCCATTGCCATCCATGACTGTTAGAAGCTGGGTCGAAATCCGTCAGGTGTTGTTCGAAGTGTCGAGCACCGTGTTGCCACTCGATGTGAAGGTCCTTGACTAGAAACGATGCCACAATCATTCGAACCCGATTGTGCATCCACCCTTCAGACTTGAGTTGCCTCATGCCCGCATCTACCATCGGAAAACCTGTTCTACCCTCCCGCCATGCCTCAAACTTCTCGGAGTCAAAGTCGTAGCGCATTTTTGCGAACTTCATGTCTAGATATTCAGTTAGAGACTGCGGAAAAGTCCATAGAACATCGGCGTAGAACTCGCGCCAGGCAATTTCCTTTCGGAACACCTCTGCGCCCTTACCCGAAGGTAGTCGTTCAAGAATTGTTCGAGGATGGATTTCACCGTGTGCTAAAGCGTGGGAGAGATGTGAAGTGCCACCAAGATCTGGACGGTTTCGGTTCTCGTCATAGCCCTCGATTCTCGAGGCAAGAAAACGTTCAAGAGTTCGCAGAGCGTAATCCTCACCTGCTTTGGTGCCGGACGCGAGATCAAGTCTTGGATCGAACGAGTTCTCGAAACCCTCTGGTTTCGAAACAAGACTTAAATCGGCTCTTGGCTGCGGGGACCCAAAGTCACGTTTGACCCACTCGTTGTAAAACGGTGTGTACACCTTGTAAGGCGTTCCATCGCTTTTTAAAACCGTCCCTGGTGGAACGGCGTAGTTTCCCTGGCCAATTACGAGCTTTATTCCTACTCGATCGAGATCCTTTTCAACGGACAGTAATTCCTTTCGTCCGTTTGTGTCAAAAGCAGCCGAGCAGTAAACCGCTTTAGCGTTTACAAACTTGGCGAATGTAACCAGAGAGTTCGGATCTGCTAAAACCTCAAGTTTTCCCTGGCAATCCCTGCCTAAGGACAGCCATGACGCTCTCAGTGAGTTTTTTCTCACCTCGGAAAGGTCCTCAAATCGAGAACCGAGTGTGTCGGCCGTCGCAGCGAGATAGGTTTCTGAACCAGCCCGCAATGCATCTAAAAGGGCCGGATGATCGCTCAACCTTAGGTCACGGCGAAACCAAAAAATACTAACCATTTCTTGGTAAACGACTTGCAGTCCATTGAAGTGTAAGTAGGGCGACGAGCACGGATGCCAGTGTCAGGTGAACGATCACAATTTCCACCGGTAAACCAAGACGAACCTGAATGAGTCCCGTAACCGCTTGCGCGACAAGAACCACAAACGTCCAGAAATTTAGCCTGCTCGCATACCCATCAACATCCCGTCGTCTAGCCAAGAACAATGTGACTGCAGAAATGCCCAAGGTTAGATATGCGGGGTATGAATGGAAATGTTGCCATAGTTCGGCATCCAAACCGTTGCGTGGAGTATCTGCATCGCCAGCGTGCGGTCCACTGCCGGTAACGACAACACCGATCACTACGGTGATAGATCCAGCTATGACTAATAAATTGCTCAGTACTCGTTCAACTCTTGAGGCTCTTGTGATTACGGGGGAGTAGGTTCTCCAAAGTTGAACGCTGGCAATGCCAATCATCACAGCGCTGACTATGAAGTGAAGCCCGACTACCCACGGATTCAACTTCATCAGGACCGAGATGCCCCCGATCACGGCTTGAACAAAAATTCCTACCACCAGAGCAACCGCTGTTATTCGAATCTTGCGCACCTTTCCATGAAGTAAGGCGGCAACCAGAGTGACCAAAGCAATGATGAGTAAGAGAAAGGTAAGTAAGCGATTACCGAACTCTATGACGCCATGAATCCCCATTTCAGGAACGCTAACCCAACTGTCGTCCATACATTTGGGCCAGGTATCGCATCCCAGGCCCGAGCCCGTTAGTCGCACCCCGCCGCCCGTGACCACAATCAGAATTTGGGATACCAGAGAAGCCCAGACGGAAACTCGCAACCACCTTTCCGAAATGATTTTCTTGAGGCTTTCTCTCACGATGTCCTTTGCCAGTAGCCGACTCAAGCGGTAGAATTTGAAACTGTTGCGACGTTTCGCACGATTCAAGTCTTGCATGCAGGCTTTTCAAGCAACCGGCAATTTGGGAATTATTTCAATTTGTTTATCGTTTCTACTTTCGAAGAAGGGTTTAGATTGTCTGAAAACATCATCGAACGACCTGAGCTAGACAGCTTGGGTAACTACGAATTCGGTTGGTCCGACAAGGACGAAGCTGGGGAAAGTGCGAAGCGCGGGATTAGCGAGGCAGTAGTTCGCGACATCAGTGGCAAGAAAAGTGAGCCCCAATGGATGTTAGACCTGCGACTAAAGGGTTACGACTACTTCACTAAAAAGCCAATGCCTAACTGGGGTGCAGACCTTTCCGGGATTGACTTCGACAACATCAAGTACTTCGTTCGTTCAACCGAGCGCCAGGCACAGTCTTGGGAAGACCTACCAGAGGACATTAAGAACACTTACGAACGACTGGGGATTCCAGAAGCTGAACGCAGTCGCCTAGTGGCAGGTGTCGCCGCCCAGTACGAGTCGGAAGTTGTTTACCACCAAATTCATGAAGAGCTCGAGGCGCAAGGAGTTATCTTCCTTGACACCGACACCGCTCTAAAGGAACACCCAGAAATTTTTCAGCAGTACTTCGGTACTGTGATCCCGGTTGGTGACAACAAATTTGCTTCGTTGAACACATCAGTGTGGTCCGGCGGCTCATTTGTCTATGTGCCTAAGGGCGTGCATGTAGAGATCCCTCTTCAGGCCTACTTCCGAATCAACACCGAAAACATGGGACAATTCGAAAGAACTCTGATCATCGCCGATGAGGGCTCTTATGTTCACTACATCGAAGGCTGTACCGCACCTATCTACCAGAGCGACTCCCTGCACTCTGCGGTGGTTGAGATCATCGTCAAGAAAAACGCCCGCGTTCGGTACACCACGATTCAGAACTGGTCCACGAACGTCTACAACCTAGTCACGAAACGTGCCGTTGCAGAAGAGGGCGCAACCATGGAGTGGGTCGATGGCAACATTGGCTCGAAGGTGACCATGAAGTATCCGGCAATCGTCCTCGCAGGTGAGCACGCCAAGGGGGAGACGCTTTCGGTAGCTTTCGCTGGTCCTGGTCAGCACCAGGATGCCGGCGCAAAGATGATTCACCTTGCCCCAAACACTTCGTCATCGATTATTTCTAAGTCGATTGCTCGTGGCGGTGGCCGAACTTCTTACCGTGGTGAGATACGCGTTAATCCAGGCGCCTACAACTCTGCAAATACGGTTCGTTGTGACGCTCTGCTGGTGGACACCATCAGCCGATCGGATACTTATCCTGCGGTGGATGTTCGCGAGGACAACGTAACCATGGGCCACGAGGCCACTGTTTCTCGTGTCAGCGACGAACAACTGTTCTACCTTCAGTCACGTGGTTTACCAGAAGACGAAGCGATGGCCATGATCGTGAGAGGATTCATCGAGCCAATCGCGAAGGAATTGCCGATGGAGTATGCACTGGAACTCAACAAACTCATCGAAATGCAAATGGAAGGGGCTGTTGGATAGTGCAGGAACACAGCCACGGCGCGGGTGTT
>JBFYOM010000007.1:0-25693 GCA_041303805.1 Micrococcales bacterium | reverse complement strand
GTTCATCGACGAAGCTCCAACCGACAACAACGACGAAGCAACATCACCATCAAGATCAAAAACCTCATCAGTGATCAAAGTTCCGCCAGCTAGTTCAACCGGCAGGTTCAACGTGGTCTTGTTCACCCCAGCCTTCACAACCGGCAAGGTGAAGGTCTTGCGAGTAACCAAAGGAGAACCAGAAACATCGCCAGAGTCGGTCAACGTCACCGTGAACTTGAAATCCTTAGTGGCTGTGGTCGGAGGAGTTCCAGTGATCACACCAGTGTCTGGGTTCATGGTCAAACCAACAGGCAAACCTGTCACCGACCAAGCTGCAGTGCCCGAAACTGCGTTAGTCGCAGCCTCAAAGCCCAAATCAATCGAATCCATTACTGGGGCTGGGCCAGACGAAGGAACCTCATAAACAGGCAACATAGCACCAGTAGTAATAGTAGGAGGCGCAGCAACCACGAAACGGTAAGGCTGAGTAGCAGTCAAACCTTTCGCATCGGTGAAAACAACATCAAACGTGTAAATACCAGCAACCAAAGGAGTTCCGGTAATTGCACCAGTCTTGGAGTTGAACACAATTCCGTCTGGAAGTGAAGCGCTCGAACCAGTTGGAACCGCCGCTACTGACCCGGACACCGGCTTAGAACTACTTCCAAGCACAACACCAGGATTGAAAATTGCATTCGCTGGTGCAGTGGTTGGCAATGCAACACCAGCAACGCCATGTGCTGTTACCTCAAGAACCTGGGCTCGCTTCAAAACCGTGAAGCTGGCAGTTGCAACCGATACTGTACTTGGTGCTGGTTTGGCGGAACCGCTCGTAGCAGTCACACCACAAACGCCCACACCAATGATGTGCAACAGTTTGTTTGCGTCAACGAAACAAACCGCTTTTGAAGCGGCAGTTACGCCGTAGCTCACTTGCAAACCCATCGACGATGCACCGGCGGCCGCAAGACCGGTCTCCGAGTCACCATCGAGATCAAACAACTCATCGGTGAACAAAGCACCAGAAGCAATTGCAGCTGGCAAAACAAGAGTGGTCTTATTTACTGCGGCCTTAATTACTGGGAGGGTGAAAATACGCGTTGCGGATAATGGGCTTTCCGAAACATCACCCTTGTCGGTCAGAGTAATTGTGAACTTGTAGTCCTTAGTAACACCCTCAGTCGGGGTACCCGAAATCACGCCGGTCATAGGGTCGAGCGTCAAACCAGCAGGAAGAGCGGAACCTGAAGACAACGCCCATGAAACTTCATCGGCTGCTTTAAGAGCGTTAGTTCCACGTGTTCCATTCAGATCAATTGAAAGAACAGGAGCCGTTCCCGTTGCAGGATAGGTGTAAACCGGCAACGTGGAGCCATTGTTGATGGTTGGAGGAGCCCAAACAGTAAATAGGTAAGGCTGCTCAGCCGTTAGACCCTTCGTGTCAGTGAAAACAACCTTGAACTCGTAAGTTCCAGGCACCCAAGGCGTCCCGGTGATTGCACCAGTGTTCGGGTTGAAAACAACTCCGTCTGGAAGTGCAGTACTTGAACCGATCGGCACAACTGTGAAAGCACCAGATTTAGGCTTTAGGCCTGTTCCAAGTGCAACGACCGGGTTGAAAGGCTCATTAGCTGGAGCAACCGTTGGCAACGGCTCCCTCGCAACTCCAGAAACGGTAATCACCGGCGCTGGGTTAGTTGCCGATGAAGCACCAAACTTCGGACCTGCGGCAACATCAAACGTCAACACCTTGGTGCCGGTTAGAGGAGTTGGTGTTGCACTGTCAGTCAAAGTAATAGTGACGGTCACCTTCCCAAGAACACCAGAAGGAGTTCCAGAAACCACACCAGTGTCCGGGTTCAAAGTCAAACCAGTAGGCAAAACACCAGCGGTAACAGACCAAGCGGCAGTTGCCGGAATCGGAGCAGTACCAGGCAAAGCCACAAGATCATCCACAACAACCGGTTGATCCGCAACAACCGCAACAGTTGATCGTCCAACAATGCTAGGTGCAGTAGCAACAGTCAAAGATAAAGTCTTCGAAACCCTAATCTTTGCCGAGTCGGTCAAGAACACCTGAATGTTGTCATAAACACCAGGAGCTAATGGCTTGCCCGAAATAACACCAGTAGCAGTATTAATCGTCAAACCAGCAGGCAGGCCAGTAGCCGACCAAGCACCCTTGGTGGGAATGGCAGCAGTACCCTTAACCCCAGCATTAGCGGCGGTCGGAGCAATTGAAACACCAACCACAACATTTGGAGTGACAAACGCAGTGTTTATTGTTGGAACGCTCGCATTAACTTTAAACGTTGCTACGACCGGTTCGGCTGCCCCATAGCTGAAGCCGCGAGCGTTTTCAACTCCAGACTGATCTGCTTGCAATGAGCAATCCCCGGCTACACCGGTTAGCGTCACTAGGTTATTTTCAACGGTGCAAACATTTTCGGTGAGTGAAGTGACCACTGGGGTTACCATCGTGCCAATTTCAGACGTTGGATAGACCGAGAAGGTTGCTCCGGCAACAGGCTTCTTGCCACCTGGATTAGGAAGCTCGATAACCTGAGGCAACTTTGGTGTAATTGGCGTATCAAGTCCGAATGGTTCCGAAGGCACTGAAACAGGGCCTGACGCTAGCGACGCAATTGTCGAAGCGACGAAAGTGTAAGGAACACCGGGTGTCAACCCAAGGACTTTACAAACTGTACCTGGAGGAGGGCAAGTGGCTGTGGCCGGGAAACCAAAGGCCCCGCCTGCTGGTGTCGCGGTGACCTTGTAGCCAGTCACATTTGCACCATTTGAATTTCCAGCAACGAAAGTAACATCGGCCGCGCCGCCAACAACACCGCTAATGCTCACCGCATTGATGGTTGGAGCATCTGGAGTGGCTTCAATCGTGAACGAACGAGTTACCGGAGTTGCAGCACTGAATGTCTCGTTCGATCCTGAGGAAGCGGTAGTTGTACAAAGACCACCAGAAACAAAACTAATCACGAATCCACTAACCGTACATACATCTGGAGTGTCTGAAGTCAGCATGACCGATTGGCCTGCGCCGGTAACAGTCGGCGCTGTTGTGAGGGTTCCCAAGCTCAAAGGCTTATTGGTAATGGAAGGATAAGTAATAGTCTTTGATTGTTTAGGTGTTCCGTATTCGAAAGCGTTCAACAATTCGCCGGCGGTTCCGTTAACGTTCATGACGCTAACTGGAAGATTGGCAACTGGACCATCGTAAGAAGGACGAGTCGTGCAGGTGATTTTCGTTGAGGAAACTACTCTCACACTGTCTCTTGCACACGGCATCGTCCCAATGCTTGGGACCGCGCCAGCAGCAAAGTTAGTTCCAGTGATGGTCAAGGTGGTTCCACCGGCAACTGGACCAACTGATGGGCTTACTGAGGTTACGGTTGCGGGTGCACCGGCGTAAGACTTGAACATACTTGCGCTAATGTCAGAGCCATTGATGCGGCATTTTAGAGTCCAAGGTTGAGGACTGTTCGCCTGAGAACGCTTGATGAAGGTCGCATTAATTGCGTAGGTCCCTGGCGCAAGTCTGGCTGCAACTCGACCAGCACCACTAGAGTTACCAGTTGTGGAATTCAGACCAATTTCAGAGCTGACGCTGCCGCCTACGCCCACAATGTTGTAGGCACTGTAAACAGGAACATTCGCTGCCACCTCTTGGTGACAATCAAGATATGCGTAAGGCTTCCCAGAAAGTTTCTGAGACGACGAAATTGTAAGGTAGCCGGTTGCTATACCGACTGCGTAAGAAGTGTCGTCGGTGCTCATTCCAATAGGAGTCACCGCCTCACCTTTTCGACCAAAAGTTGTGTTGTGTTCCTGGTCAACCGTGTTCCAAGGAGTGCTGTTGAAATTATCTACCCCACCAGGCCATGTGAAGAGATCCACGCCATCCCAGCCGTACTTCAAAGTATTACTTTCAACAACGCTCCACTTGTTGGTGTCTAGACAGACCACTAAGCCACCTGTTGATGACTTGAGTGCAGCATTCTTAACGCAAACAGGAATTTTTTTATAAGTTATGTCGTAGCGATCAGATGCTCCCGGCGTACTGAACACGGCATCGGTCCCCTGAACATCATAAAGACCGACTGCGGTTGGAAGAGTAGAAGATGGTGCGCCTTGGGTTGCGTAGTTTGAAAACTGTCTGGTTGCAGAAACGAGGTTGTCCCCATTCGGCAATAGAGTGCTGATATCCCCGTCCGCGTTTCGATACTCAGCTGCCCAGGTGAAATTTGCTGGAGTTTCACCTGACCACCAGGTAACTTTCGTTGGAACAGGCGTGACCGAAACCGCTAATTTCGTTATTGTGACACTTCTAGTTCTTGAGGAAGCTGCTGCATAGGTTTCATTTCCTGCGTCCGAAGCTGTCATGGTGCAAGTGCCGGGCGCTAAAGGTGTCACCAATTTGGTGGATGGTTCATAAGAGCAGATAGATGGGGTGTCAACTGTTATGGTCGGCACAGCAGTATTCCCTCGGGATGACGGAAGCGTTGAAGGTAAAAAGGTAAAACCGATTGGCTTCGTGTAGCTGGAGTGCATTACCAAATTGAAATTGATGCTATTTGGGGTGGAGCCTGCAGCAGACGCAGTGCCCACATTTCCGACTGCCAGGATGAAGCTGACCAGCATGGCAATGAAGGTTCGGGTGGTGACGGAAACTTTATTCTCTAGCATCTCTGTACTCCTTTGCATGGGAACATCCCCTGTGCTAAGTAAAACAGTGTCAATTTTTGCACTGATTGAAAGGTTCGCTAGGGGGACTATGAGCCCAATAATTGGCCAAAAAATCGAGTTTTTGCGATTGTGTTTTCACTCGTGACGCTTGATCTGGGGTATGAGATCTAGAGAATGATTGATTTCCTTTGTGACTTGAAGCGAGGAAAGAGTTTGAGCAGAGTCAGAGCAACGCTAGGATAAGACAAAACTATTCCAGTGAATCAACCCCCGATTCGAATCTGCGAAAGGACTCCAAATGTCCGCAATGCCGTGGCTAGCTCACTATCCAAGCGATGTTCCTCATGAGCTTCCAGAAAACAATTTTCAAAATCTGCCTGAACTGATAAGGGCGGCTTCTTCTAAGTATTCGAAAACCAAAGCATTCACACAGGTGATGGCGAATGGAATGAATGGATCGCTAACTTACGCCCAGGTGAACGAGTACTCAGACAGATTCGCGGCTTACTTGCGCGAAACTATCGGCCTTCAACAGGGAGACCGAGTTGCGGTGCAGATGCCGAACTGCCTGAGCTACACGATCGTTGCTTTTGGTATTTTCAAGGCTGGTCTGGTGCTTGTAAACACCAACCCTCTTTACACGGCCACCGAGATGATTCACCAGTTCTCGGATTCCGGGGCAAAGGCCTTGGTTGTTATTGACATGTTCGCCGACCGCCTTCCGGCTGTTTTGCCGAACACTTCAATTGAGCACGTTGTGACGGTGAAGATTTCGCAGTACTTCCCGCCAGTGGTTTCGGGGGTAATTCGCGCTACCCAAAAGTTCTGGAGCAGAACCCTCCCAAAAATAGAATTCCCGCACACCCCATTCATGGAAGCCCTGCGAGCTGGAGAGAAAGCCCTAACCCAAGACAAACTAGAGGCTTACCTAAAGGGTGTTGGGCGGGATTCGATTGCGGCTCTGCAATACACAGGTGGTACCACAGGTGTTTCCAAGGGTGCCATGCTGTCTCACGGCAACTTGGTTCTAAACACACTTCAACTAATCACGATGTGTGGCGATTATATGAGACCGGGCAAAGAGATCGTCGTAACAGCCTTGCCGCTGTACCACATCTTTGCGTTCACCATTAATCTCCTGGCGTTTTGGCACATGGGTGCCAGGAACCTGCTCGTTCCAACTCCTAGACCTCCAAGCAATTTGAGAAGAGTTTTTGAAAACTACAAGGTCACTTGGATGACCGGAGTAAATACTCTTTTCAACGCTCTACTAAATGAGCGTTGGTTCACCGATTCTCCACCAAAGCACTTGAGAGCCTCCGCAGCAGGCGGTATGGCCTTGCACGAATCGGTTTCGGAGAACTGGCGAAAGGTTACCAAAACTCCAATTGTTGAGGGTTACGGACTTACCGAGTCGTCACCAGTTCTGACTTTCAACCCGCTCAACGGCGGTGGGAAAGACGGAACCATTGGAATTCCTGTTCCTTCCACGCTCGTCAAATGCGTAGGCGAAGATGGCCGCGAGGTAGCCACTGGCCAGCCCGGAGAGTTGCTTGCAAAAGGCCCTCAAATCATGGTGGGCTACTGGAATCGTCCTAAGGAAACCGCATCAACAATTGTTGATGGCTGGCTATTGACCGGCGACGTAGCAACGGTGGACTCCGACGGGTTCCTAACCATTGTGGATCGAAAGAAAGACATGGTTCTTGTTTCCGGATTCAACGTCTACCCAAACGAGGTTGAAGAACAGATCGCGGCCTTAGAAGGTGTGCTCGAAGTTGGTGTGATCGGAGTTCCAGACTCCCGAAGCGGAGAAAAGGTGAAGGCCTTCATCGTCGCTGGGGTAAACAGACCTTCGGTTGAAGAAGTTATCGAGTTTTGCCGAAAGCACTTGGCTGCCTACAAAGTTCCGAGCGCCGTTGAGTTTGTTGACGAGTTGCCGAAAAGCCCGATTGGCAAAATCTTGAGACGTGAACTGCGTGCTCAAGAGTTAGCCTCAATCACAAACAACAGGGGTTAAACATGAAATCACTTTTGCTTCAGGCCGCAGAAACTGCAAACCAGGCCACGGTAGTTAACGAGTTCGAACAGACACTGCTTCGGGTCTTTATCCTGATAATCATGTTCGGTCTGGGCGCTGGTCTAACTTTGAAGGATTTCACTTTAGCGCTGAGAAGACCATGGGGACTCATAATCGGTTGGGTAGCTCAGTTCGGGATTATGCCTCTCGCTGCCTACGCGTTGATCGTGTTAGTACTAATTCCTTTTAGCCCACCAGAAGGGGTTCTCTTCATCGCCTTGGGTGCATTGATTATGGGAGCCGTTCCGGCAGGAACAACCTCGAACCTATTCACCTACTTCTCTAAGGGGAACGTGGCACTCAGCGTCACGATGACCGTTAACTCAACTCTTTGGGCATTTGTAATGACTCCCCTAGCTCTCTGGTTCTACTCGAACCTAATTGGACTAGATGAGTCGTTGAGCGTGCCAGTTAGCGAGTTAGCAACCGTAATTGTCGGTTTGATTATTCCTGTTGGTATCGGAATGTTGATTAGGAAACTGAGCGCAAACATTGGCTCGATCATTGAGCTACTCGGCGGAGTTTTCGGACTTCTGTTTATTCCGTTCCTGATTGCAGTTTGGGTGCCACGCAACTGGCAGCTTCTGCTCGACACACAGTGGCCTACCTACACGGTTGCGATTGGTCTCGGGGCAGTTGGAATGCTTGGGGCTTATTTCATGTCCAAGCTACTGAAGCTTCACCCGGCTAACTCCAGAACTATTGCACTGGAAGCAGGAATCAACAATGGCCCGCTAGCCATCGCTGTGATTGTTGCCGTTTACATCGATAGCCCTGGACTGGATCAAATTCTTTTGGTTCCTGCGCTCTATTCTCTATTCATTGTTCTCTTGGCTACTGCGGTCACACTTGTTTTCCGCAGGGCGAACGTGGCTGCTGAGCAGAAAATACCTAACCTTCTCTAAGAGAATTTGAGCTAACGTGCCGAAGCCTTTGGCTCGTGGTGTGTAATTTTTGTCTTGACAGAAAGAAAAGTTTGCTCAAATGAATGACGGTTTCGAATTCATTCAAACCGAGCGACTCGACTTGTATTGCCTAACGTCTTCAGAACTCTTTGCAATGGGAACTGATCCGGACATGTTTAGAGCTCGTTCGTTTTTGAACCCCTACGACGTAATCTCAGGCGAGGATTTGCCTCGAGAGAACCGCGTTACCGACGTTCGGGCTAACCCTGAAAACATTCGTTGGTACTTCCGTGTAATTGTTGACCGTTCTAGAAACTTGGTTGTTGGAGGAACATCTTTTCACGCAGGTCCGGATGAGCGTGGCATGGTTGAGATTGGCTTGGGCATTCACCAGTCAGAGCAAGGAAAAGGTTTTGCCACCGAAGCGGTGGCTGGAATGTGGTCTTGGGCGGCAACCCAACCGAGTGTTAAGTTTCTTCGCTACACGGTGGATCCGAACAACGCACCTTCAATCAAGGTCATTTCTAAGCTGGGGGTGCCCAAGGTTGGAGAACAGATTGACGAAGTTGATGGACTTGAGTACATTTTCGAAACCAGCGTCGAAGATTTCCTTTTTGGTTTAGGGCATGCCCCATCGTAGGTAGCGATCTGAAAGCCGCAACGTGTTGTGATACAGGTAGCCCTTTCGGGTGCCTACTTTCACGTAGACCCAGCCGCGATAATTCCATTCCACGGTAACTGCGGTGTTGGCGGGTAGGACTCGAATAACGCGCCCGCCAGGTGTTGAACGAAAATTTGATTTCGAAATGGTGACCAATTGAGCTTTAGGGTAATTTGAAGCAGTTGTTATAGTGCCCTGCCAGGCTCGATAGACCAGATCACTGATTCCTCGAACCACCGACCCGGTGGCATCATTTCTACCAATCACCACCAATATGTAGTTACTTCTCGGGCCGTAAATGATGGCACTATCGGCCTCGATCATTCCCGTTTTTGTGAGAAGCTGCCCAGACTTTGATGCAACCTGGGTGCCGGCTTGCAGAGCGGACGAAATTCTGGCTCGCCAAATCTGAGCTTTCAGGTGGTTTCGCAATCGCGTGGTCTGTTCGGCGCCTAAAAGTTGACCTCGATCTAACATCTCAAGAAAGCGGGCCACATCGGCTGTTGAGGTTCGTTTGGTTCTGTAGTTACCTGTTGAATCTAGAAAAATTCGGCTCTCCGCGAAACCAAGTGAACTGAGACGACTATTTATGTACTTACTTCCAAGTTTCTTTCGAAAGTCGGCTGCACATTCGTTATCGGAATAGGAAATCATGAGTTTAAGGCAGGTGCCAACTGTGTAATTGGAGCCGAGCCTTGTATTCAGGCTCCATTTTGCCTGCTGAACTTTTTCAAGAGCAAAAAGTGCGTAATACAGTTTGAAGATTGATGCTGGGTCAACTGCTAGCCGATCGTTCAAGTGAACCTCACGGCCTGCTCCCCCAAGTTCGATTGCCGTGACCGAATAATCTCCGGGTTGATTAGCGAGATAGGTCGAAATAGCCTGGGTTAGGTTAGTGTCAGCTTCTGCTGAGGAACTCTGGGATGGTGACGCCAGTAACCCTAAGACCAAAAGACCTGTAACAAATTTTGCGGGAATTCTCACTAAAACCTAAAGGGTGCTTTCAATGTTTCAATGAACTCCTTGTAGCGGTAGGCAATTAGTGGGATTGCAATTGCGAAGTAGAGGTATGCCACCCAGATGCGAATGTCTGGGTCTGGGAACACCAGAGTCACCGTGAACAGTGAGAACAGGGCGATGGCGTCCATTTTCCCAAGGTGAAGGCTCAAGAGAATTGCTATGCCGAAAACCGTTTGGGCAATGGTGAGAGTGAACTCTTCAACCTGCACGGCGTCCATGGGAAGTGCGCCTTGGCCGCCACCGAGTGCGTAACCAATTGGCAGAGAACCGGCCAATGCTGTCCATTGGTTGACCTTGCTCGAAACCAGAATCGCTAGGCCAATTCCTGGCTTCCCGCGTAGGGCGAACATTATGGCAATGATGAACTCTGGAGCCTCGGATGCCAGTGGAGCTAACCACTGGACCAGGATGAACTCATCGATCTTCAAAGCCTTTCCGGCTTCAATGAGCGAGTGTGCAAAAGGTTCGGCTACAACGATAATCACGAACGCAGCAGTGGCAGCCGCAACGAACAAGAAGGCTCGTCTAGTCCATTTTGGAAGAGCCCCGACCAGTGCAGGGATACCTTCTAGCTCAGGTTCTTCCTTGTCTTGCTTAGAGACTCGATAGAGATACAGAGCAAAGAGAATAATCAGGGCTGATCCGGTGAAGATGTCGAACTGTCGGGTTAGAGGAACGATTACTGCAATTAGTGATGCAACGACTAGGAAGGCTAAGTCGACCCTGGCATCACTCTCAAGAGTTACACCGAACTTGTGCTTGAGACCGGTCTTTTCGTCGCGGAGCTTGCGCATTGCAATATAACCGAAGAAGGCCATTGCCGGCCAGCCCAAACCAAGTAGAAGTCGGTTTGCTCCGGTCAAGTTGGCCGAGGCGTAGGAAGCCATTGAAGGATCCGAACCAGCCGCATACGCGAAGTAGAAATCAACCACGTATTCCGGAAGGATGGCGATCACTGCCAGGAGTGCAATCGAAAGACCACCCCGAAGGTCCAGTTCAGCAGCCTCGCTGATCCAGCTGAGCACAAACGCTCCAGCGACAACGGCACCGCCGAAGGTGAACATTCCAACGACCGGATCGATCTCAGAGTGGGTTAGTTCGAGCCAAACCCCAGGGATTGTTAGACCGAAGGCAATAACAAACGGGAAGAAAAGGCGAACCCAATACTTTAAGCCAGCGGTTGGAGTTAGAGAATGAGTCATTTTTTCTTTCTATGCGATTTCGCAGCCAGCAGCTGAAAGGTTGGTAAAAGCTGCTTGAGTTGATTCGACGCCTACCCCTGCGACTAGGTCTTTCAGAATTCGAACGTCCAAACCCTGTTTCTTAGCATCCAGCGACGATTGAAGAACGCAGTAGTCTGTGGCCAATCCGACCACTGTTACAGATTTCACTTTTAGTTCTTCAAGAAGCTTTTCAAAACTCGACCCTTCTTCGGAAGTTCCTTCGAAGATGGAGTAAGAAGGTTTGCCTTGACCTTTGAGGATATGGAAATCAACTTTGGTCGAATTGAAGTTTGGATGGTACTCGGCACCGAAGGTTTCGGCGACGCAGTGAACCGGCCATGAGTTTACATAGTCGGGAGTTTCAGAAAAGTGGCCCCCATTAGTTGAGTTGGCATCGTGCCAATCTCTCGAAGCAATCAAGTAATCGAAAGAATCGCCTGAAGACTCTAGAAACTCGGTGATTCCAGCGGCAACCTTGGCACCGCCAGAAACCGCGAGCGCTCCACCCTCACAGAAGTCATTCTGTACGTCGATAATGAGGAGCGCGTTTGCCATCAATCAGTCGTTCGACAACTCGAGGCCGCAGTTGTAGACAGCCGTCGTTACCGTGTCTAGTGACGTTCTGGTGGCCACGCTGGTAGTTGGGCCTGCACCAAAGAACGCAAAGCCCAGCTTTGATCCATCCTTGGCGTTGATGTAACCAACCAGGGAGTATGCACGGTAAATGCTGCCCGTCTTAGCAAAAACAGCACCTCGCGCCACCGCATTGTCACCGGTAAACCGACCTGCAAGCGTTCCTGATTTTCCAGAGACTGGGAAGCCCTTGACGATGCTCTTTAGGTTGGCATCCCCCGCTAGGACTTTCGCCATTAAGTCGTTGAAGAATGCAGGTGGAATCTTGTCATTCTTCGATTGACCGGATCCATCTTTAATTTGAACGCCAGTCCAATCGAGACCCATGGTGTCTAGTGCTTTTTCATAACCGGCCTGAATTGATGCCATGTCTGATGGGAGGCCTTGAGAAATGGCTACGTGACGAGATAGGTACTCGGAGATGGTGTTATCGCTCGCTGAGATCATGTAGCTGATTAGTGTAGGTAGTTTCGCAGACTTCACTTCAGCAATTTTGGTTGCTCCACTTTCAGCCAGACCGACAACGATGTCTGCGTTGACAGCTAGGTCACCGAGGGCAGTTTTGAATGCCCGTCCGGCGCGACCGTTAGGGTCGGTGCTTCTGGCCGATTTTGCTGCCTTTGGGTTAGCGCGGTCTCCATCCACCATTAGCGAAGTAATCAGCGGCTGATAGCCCGAGGTTCGTTCAGAGGCAGGCCAGCTAGGTTCCCAGGTTGGTCCGGTGATTAGTGAAGTGTCTAGAATCAGGTGCTTGATTTCAGTGATTCCGTTTGCCGCTGCCCACTCTTTTACCTGATTCGCTAAATCGCTCATCCTAGCCGCGCCTCGGTAAACCGATGATCCAGAAGTCAGTCGAGTTAGAGTCGGGTCTCCACCACCAACCAGGACCACAGTATCCGGAGCGCTTGGAGAGTAAACAACTTTCGTGCTGATTCTGAAGTTGGGGCCAAGCGCCTGCATTGCCGCTGCAGCGGTTACAACCTTGATCGCCGAGGCGGTTACCGAAGGGGTTGTGCCACCCTGGTCATAAAGAACATTTCCCGTTGCCAGGTCAATCACTTGACCGGTGAAGGTTCCTAGCTTTGGATTGGATGCCTGTTCCTTAATCGAACAGGTTGCAACCGGTTCAACCGTTGGCGTTTCGGTGGCCGTCGCTGTTGGCTTGTCGATAGGCAATGTAACGGTTGGTGTCCCACTGGCGCTGATACCCCAAATGGTTAGGGATAACACCAAGACACCACTGCTGGCGCCAATCAGGGTTTGCTTCAAAAATTCGAACTTAGGTTTTTCGGAACTCAAACTTTTTCTCCAATACGGCGGTCTTCCTCAAGTTTAGCCAAAGCAATCGACATGCCTAGACTTGAGCCATGAGTCTTGTTAGGAAAGTCGTTTCGGCAATTTTGGGGGCGAGCCTAATAGCCGGTTCGATTTCGCCAGCCTGGTCACACACCGACGTCGCTTCAACCACACCAAAAGACGGCAGTGCGGTGGAAGCGGGCTCGAATAAGGTTTCGGTGAGTTTCAATGACAAGATTCTGAATTTGGCTGATTCGTCTGAGATCGTCGTCGTAGATTCCGAAAACCGGCCCCTCGAGGTTGAGTGCCTCAAGGTGGAAGGGAAAGAACTACAAGCCGTCGTTTATTTCGAAGCCGCCGGCGACTACCGCGTAACCTGGAGAACTGTTGCCGAAGATGGCCACCCCTTGACCGGCAAGTTTTCGTTTAGTGTGACCGGAACTCCCGCTTTGGAATATGTTAGACCTGCCTGCGCTGGGCCAGAACCAACCGAAGAGCCAGAGGTTCCCGTCGAACCTAATCCACCGGTTGACTCGAGTTCACGTGACACCACACTATTTACTCTGGGAGCACTTTTTCTGGCTGTAACGCTCTCAATAGTTTTCTTCGAACTTATTAGAAGACGAAAAAGGCGTTCTAAAGAGTAGAGCCGCAGAGGTAGAGCTTCTCCACAATGTTGTCGATGGCGCTCTTAGTACCGGCACCTACATACTTGCGGGTAGCCCTGTCGGATCTAGCGAAAATCGCAAAGGCAATTTGTTGATTGTCCTGGGTGGTGACAATTCCAGACAAACTGTAAAGACCACCAATGTAGCCTGTCTTTGCCCTCACGGAACCGCGCGGAATGACCAGCACATTTCTCTTGGTGGTCTTGTTATAGGCCATGAATCGGCCACTCAGGGTTCCTTCGCCAGATGTCGCCATCATGCCTGTGAGAGCAGCCAAGTCGCTGTCTGGTTCCGCCGCATTCTCCAACAAACCCACTAGTAACCTGGGGGTGACTCGGTTGGTATGAGCCAAACCTGACCCATCCTTCATTACCAGCTTGGACGAATTGACTCCAATGCTTTGGAAAAGTCTGGTTCCAACAGTTTGAACCGAGGTGTATTTGTTGGGCAATCCAAGTGCCATGGCGGTGTGGCGGGCAACCATTTCGGTTTCCGTGTTGTCGGAAATTTTCATGAAGTGGCGGATCCAGTTTGTGATAGGTTGCGACTGACCAGACACCAATTCCAAGGCAGAGTTTGGCGTCACCGCCTTAGTTATCACCATGTTTGGATCAACTTTGCTCACATAAACCGCACCCAGCGCCAATGCATCGGCAGCCGCTTTCTGGTCGATTGAAACCAGCCAGGACTTAAAACTTCTACCCGCTTGCGTGGCAGGATCAAGCACACGTCGTCCACTGTACTTGCGATCGGTCAGATCTGGATTAACTCGACCCGCATCCACCATAAGGCCGGTTATAGGAGTCATATAGCCAGCGTTTCTAGTGTAGGTGAACCAATTGGGGTTCCAAACTGGGCCTTTGAAAAAGGTTGAGTCCAAAATCAGTTTGTTGATTGTGGTGCCTTCAGGGATCGAACGTAGGGTTCGAGCCGCTAGTTCACGCAATTTCACCGGGTGTTGACCTGGCAGGTAATAAGTTGTGTAAGAACCGGCCTCAACTCGGCTAAGGGTTGGGTCTCCCCCTCCGCGCAGAATAATTGTTGATGGCTCGCTTGGCATAGTCAGAACCGAGGTGGTAGCTCGGTAGGGTTCGAGAGCGGCAGCCTCTCGTGGTTTGACAATGAACTTTAGAGCGGCCGCAGCGGTGATGGTCTTCATCACCGAAGCAGAGGGTGTTTGAGAGTTAGATCGCACGTTGACCAGAACCTTATCGGTGTTCAGGTTAACGGCGTAGGCGTAAAGCTTGCCCAGTTTCTTAGAAGCAAGTTGCTTGGTTATTGGGGTGCAGTCCGCAGCTTGGGTGGGGATTCCCGTAGCAAGTACCAGACCCAAAGCGGCTAGGGTCGCAATAAGACCCTTAAGAAAGTTGCGCATTGTTCTAGGTTATTCGCTTAAAGCCCAAATGCTTCCGAATCTTTTGGTGCCACCGAAGTAATGGATAGCTCGGACTCAAGTCGATCGCGCAAGGTTTCGGCTGCTCCGGATTCTCCATGCACCACGAAGACCTTGGCAATTCGGTCTTTCGCGACCCCAATCCACGCCAACAATTCTTCGGCGTCGGCATGAACCGAAAACTCCTGGATGTTTCCAATTTGAGCTCGAACCGGAACCATTCCGCCGTGCATTCGAACCTCCTCGGCCCCATCGAGCAGAGTGCGGCCACGTGTTCCAAGCGCTTGATAACCAACCATGATTACGGTGTGCTTTGGATTCGGCAGCATGTCGCGAAGGTGATGCACAACCCGACCTCCGGTAGCCATTCCCGATGCTGAAATAATGATGCACGGAGTCACCGGGTTGTTGATTGTCTTCGACTCTTCAACCGTCAGCAATTCAACCAGTGTGCCGGGGTCGAATGGATCCAAACCCTGCCAAGCATCTGCGATGTCTTGCCTAATTTCTGGAGAGTGCTTGTCTATGGCATCGCGGTAATAAGCAAGAGCTTTCAAGGCCATCGGACTATCAGCGTAGATTGGCACCTTACGGATAGCTCCCGATTCCACCAGCTCTCGTAATCGCACAAGAATAACTTCGGTTCGGTCAACAGCAAATGCGGGGATCAAAACCGAACCGCCGCGGTCGATCGTCGCATTAATCACGGCGGAAAAATCGTCGGTCGTGGGAACGTGCTCGCGGTCTCCATAAGTGGATTCAGTCACGACGGCATCGAAGTCACCTTCAGGAAAAACGCCAGGAGCCTTTAGAAGTGGGTGGTCAGGTCTGCCTAGATCACCGGTAAAGAGGATTCGCTTTCCAAAGAATTCAACCTCGACGAACGCTGCCCCCAGAATATGGCCGGCTGGGTGAAAAGTTACAAAGGTTTCTGTGGCAACTTGAACTCGGGTTGCAAACTCGGCTGGCTTGAAAAGTTTTAGAGTCTGGTCAACATCCGTTTCACCGTAAAGAGCCATAGGGGGGTTGTGCTTTGAGAAACCCTTTTTAGCAGCCCACTTGGCATCTTCGGTTTGGATTCGAGCCGAGTCTCGCAGGATCACCTCGGCGAGTTTGCCCGTGTACTCGGTGAGGAAAACATCTCCCTTGAAACCATTTTTTACCAAGCGTGGCAGGTAACCACAGTGGTCAAGGTGAGCATGGGTGAGAATTACGGCATCTATGGTTTCAGGGTCCACGGCGAAGTCAGCCCAGTTTTTCAAACGCAATTCCTTGAGCCCTTGAAACATTCCGCAGTCAACCAGAACCCTGGTGTCCTGGTGGCTGAGTAAAAAGCGGCTACCAGTAACCGTGCCTGCTGCGCCTAAAAATTGGATGGTTGGTTGTTGATCCCCGTGCGTGTTCATACACCGAGTCTATGTTCGATGTCGCAGGGTTGGTTTATTTTGTTTTCATGACAGATAGAGATCAAGAACCAGACGACGTTGAGCCAGGCCTTTCCGAAGGTGATGTGCATTCGGGCCCTGGTGGTTACGAAGGTATGGGTTATAGCGGAGGCTACGCGGCCGAACACTTCGGCAAGGATGAGAACGAAGACGACGAATCTGAAGACGAGTCAGACTTCGACGAGGACGAAGCTAACCGCTAAACAACCTTGGTATCGCCGTTACCTAACAGAATCGGGGTTCCCTTGAGTTGCCCGTATTCTTCGTCGGTGTAAAGACGAGATCGAATAATGAATCGCATTCCCTCCGGCGTTTCGAGTGAGAATCCTCCACCTCGGCCTGGAACAGCGTCAATCATAATGTGGGTGTGTTTCCAATACTCAAATTGCTCGAGCGAAATCCAAACCTTGATTGGTTCTTCGATTCCGTCGATCTCCAATTCGCCCAGTAAAACGTCTGCTCCGCCGACCCGAAACTCTCCGGCCAGGTAGCACATCGGCGCAGAGCCGTCGCAGCAACCTCCGGACTGGTGAAACATGAGCGCGCCATTGCGCATCGTAAGTTTGCGAAGCAGCGCGTCTGCGGCAGGCGCCGAGTCGATGCGGTGAGGTAAATCTCCGTAGTAGGTGCTCATTTTTTGTTTGCTTTCTATATTGCGAGAAGTGCGGGAGTCTAAAAAACTCCCGCACTCTCACATCATCGGCTTAGAAGAAGCCCAGTGCGCTCTCCGAGTAGCTGACCAAAAGGTTCTTGGTCTGCTGGTAGTGGTCGAGCATCATTTTGTGGTTCTCGCGACCAATACCGGACGACTTGTAACCACCGAATGCTGCGTGTGCTGGGTAAGCGTGGTAGTTGTTGGTCCAAACGCGACCGGCTTGGATTTCACGACCGGCACGGTATGCGGTGTTGATGTTGCGAGTCCAAACACCGGAACCTAGACCGTAAAGTGTGTCGTTTGCGATTTCCATTGCCTGGTCGAAACCATCGAACTTGGTCACCGATAGAACTGGACCGAAGATCTCCTCTTGGAAGATTCTCATGTCGTTGGTTCCTTCGAAGATGGTTGGCTCAACGTAGAAGCCACCAGAAAGGTCGCCACCTAGGTCGGCACGCTTGCCACCCATAAGTAGCTTGGCGCCCTCTTGCTTGCCAATTTCGATGTAGCTCAAGATCTTCTCGAGCTGGTCGTTAGACGCCTGCGCACCAATCATGGTTGCGGTGTCTAGCGGGTTGCCCTGGATGATCTTCTTGGTGCGAACCATGGCGTCGGCTAGGAACTTGTCGTAGATCGGTGCGTCAATTAGCGCACGCGAAGGACAGGTACAAACTTCACCCTGGTTCAGTGCGAACATGTTGAAGCCTTCGATGCACTTGTCGTAGAAAGCGTCGTCTTTTTCTGCGATGTCGCGGAAGAACACGTTTGGCGACTTTCCACCAAGCTCTAGGGTTACCGGGATGATGTTCTCAGATGCGTACTGCATGATCAAACGACCAGTAGTGGTTTCACCGGTGAACGCAATCTTGGCAATGCGGCGAGATGAAGCCAGCGGCTTTCCTGCCTCAACACCGAAGCCGTTCACGATGTTTACGACGCCGGCTGGAAGTAGGTCTGCGATTAGGTCCATTAAGTAAAGGATCGAAACCGGAGTCTGCTCGGCTGGCTTTAGAACTACACAGTTACCTGCGGCAAGTGCTGGAGCAAGCTTCCAAACAGCCATCAGGATAGGGAAGTTCCAAGGAATGATCTGGCCAACTACACCTAGTGGCTCATGGAAGTGGTAGGCAACGGTGTCGTTGTCTAGCTCCCCAAGCGAACCTTCCTGAGCGCGAATAGCACCAGCGAAGTAGCGGAAGTGGTCGATTGCCAGAGGAATGTCGGCCGCCATGGTCTCGCGAACTGGCTTTCCGTTTTCCCAAGTTTCAGCAACAGAGATCTTCTCAAGGTTCTCTTCCATGCGGTCGGCAATCTTGTTCAAGATGATTGCACGCTCGGTCACCGAAGTCTTCGTCCAGGTTTTAGCTGCAGCATGTGCTGCATCTAGAGCCTTGTCGATGTCGGCAGCGTTGCCTCGAGCAACTTCACAGAACACACGCCCGGTCACCGGTGTTACGTTCTCGAAGTACTCGCCTGATGATGGGGCCACATACTGGCCGCCGATCCAGTGGTCGTAGCGAGGCTTGAATTCAACAATGCTGCCTGCCTGACCTGGTTGTGCGTAAACACTCATTGCATTTTCCTTATCTGGGGTTGGCACCTTTGCCAACCTGTAAATCGAACACTACGCCCGCCGATTGGTGTGCAAAATACGAAAAACACCCAACTAGCCAAAAGCACATCTAACGGATAGGTAACGAACTAGCCAAATGGCTAGGTAGGGGTCTAGCATCAAACCATGGATCGAGAAACCCGCTCCGATGTTCCCTTGGGCCGAAGAATGCCTCAGGCCACCACTCGCATTGTGGTCGCCGACCGCAACGTTATTACCAGAGTGGGCTTGCGGTCGATCCTCGAACGAAACACCGGATTCGCCGTGGTTGCCGAAGCTACCAGCTACGACGCCGTGCTCGACGCGGTGGACGAACACGGCCCAGACGTTCTCATTATTGATTTAGACCTCGGCGACGACACCACCCGTGGACTCAAGGTGGTCGAAGAGGTAACCGATCGATATGAATCAACTAAAGTCTTGGTTCTGTCTAACACCTTGAGCGAAATGATCGTCGTCGAAGCCCTGCGCCGGGGAGCAAACGGTTACCTCTGTAAAGAAAGTGTCAAAGCCGATGAACTTGGTCACGGAGTGAAAGCAATTCAGGAGGGCGAGACCGTCCTAGGTAAAGGTGTAGGAAGTTTGGTTGCTCACTCACTGGGATCTAGCCGTCTCCATGCGGAACACCTGACTGACCGCGAAATTGATGTCATAAAGAATGTCGCTCAAGGACTTAGCAATAAGCAGATTGCGGCGGTGATGTTTATCAGTGAGAGCACCATCAAGTTTCATCTTCAAAATGCATCTCGCAAACTTGGAGCGCATCGCCGAGCTGAAATTGTTCACCGAGCCACTTCGGCTGGTTTGCTGTAAATATCCCTTAGCGAGATTTCTTTACCGCTGACAGTGCTGCAGCGCTGGGGTTCTCCAGAAGTGGCTTGAAAGCTAGTTCGGCAGAACCAATCATCAGCAAATCCGCCCCAAGCTCACCTGCACGAATTACCACTCGCTCGCTCGATGCGTTCAGCGAACCTTGCTTCACGGCAGCCAGCAGGCGATCGGGATCGTAATTGAAGAGTGAGGTCAGGAAGCCTGCAAGTACGATTACCTCCGGGTTGAAGATATTGACGTAGCTGCTGATTCCGGCCCCGAGCGCGTCGATTTGGGCTCCAAGGATTTTCTTGGCTTCGCCCGACTTTGTGGACTGAATCTCAACGTCCAATTCTTCATCGGTTGCCGAAAACATTTTGAACACGTGCAATAGGTCATCGCGACGCACCATGGATTCCAGTGTGCCAGCTAAGCCGGAATAGTCCTTTTCGTTGGAACCCCCGATTCTTACGTGCCCGAGTTCGCCGCCGTAACCAGATGCTCCACGAAGTTGGCTGCCGTTTACGATTGCGCCACCGCCGATACCGCCGGAACCCGCGTATAGATAGACCACGTCTAGGTAGCCACGAGCGGCTCCGAAGTTTCGTTCGGCCATGCAGCCGATGCTGGCGTCGTTATCGACAAATACGGGTAAACCGGAAACCTGACTGAGCATGGAACCGAACGGCTGCTCTACCCAACCAAGCTGAGGCGCCAAACGAACCACGTTGTCGGAAACGCGAACCTGACCAGGAATGGCTACTCCGATGCCAGCGATTTTTTGATCCGCGTCGAGCCCCCTTTTGAGTTCCGCGATTGCCGCGGCCGCGGTTTGCACGGACACAGCCGACGTCGGACTTTCACTCATCGGCACACGAAGCGTCTTGAGGACCTTTCCAGAAAGTGTGACCACGCCGACCGTCGTGGCATCCACTTCTGGGTGAACGGCAAAGGCGACCACTTTCGTTGAAGCCGTTACTACGTAGCTGGGTCGACCGACGCCACTGGCCGAAGCCGCCACAGTTTCGGTTGCGAATCCAAGTTGTTCGAGTTCGGCAACCAGATCAGAAATAGTTGAACGGTTGAGTCCGGTTGCCGCAGCCATTTGGGAACGCGTAACGGTTCCATAGAAGTGAATCATCTGCAGGAGGATCGAAAGGTTGTGCTGACGCACGACGTCTCGGTTGCTACCGAGTACGCCGGTGATGTTCTGGGGAACAATCGGAGATTTCACAACTTAAATCTACTTGTTGGCTAAAACAACAAATTCATAACTTTATGGATTCGTTACCTGTTTTGGCTCAAAAAGGTTTGTTGGCTAAGGCAACATATAGTCAGACTCAAAACCGAGTTCCTTCGACAGTTGTCTAGTCGAATCCAACCAAGAAACGAAGGGAAAAACATGAAGAAGTCTTCATTGCTTTCACTTACCGCAGTAGCGGCAGCAGCAGTGCTCGCGCTTAGCGGTTGTTCAGCAGCAAGCACAGGTAGCACCCGCGCCTGTGTAATTCTTCCAGACGCCGACAGCGGAACTCGCTGGGAGCCAGGTGACCGTCCAGCTCTAGAGAAGGCTCTAACCGAAGCAGGTTATGAAGCAGACATCCAGAACGCACAGTCAGACACCTCGAAGTACGCAACTATCGGCGACCAGCAGCTTTCAAAGGGCTGTGGAGTTATGCTGCTAGTTGACTTCCAGGGTGCTGGTGTTTCAGTCGCAGAGAAGGCAAAGGCTCAGGGCATTCCAGTAATTGCTTACGACCGCCCAATCGCCGGCGCTGACTACTATGTATCGTTCGACAACGAAGTTGTTGGCGCGTTCCAGGGACAGATGATTCTCGATGGCCTAGCGGCTGCCGGTAAGGATCCAAAGACCGCTAGCATCATCTACTCGTCTGGTGACCCAGCCGATGGTAACGCAGCGATGTTCCTAAACGGTGCTCTATCGGTTCTTGACGCTGCTGGCGCCAAGGCTGCATTCACCATGGAAGGCACCTGGGACGGAACCAAGGCCGGAACCCTATTCGAGCAGGCATTCACTGCTGTAAAGGGTAAGGTCGACGCAGTTCTAGCTCCGAACGACAACAACGCAGCATCGATCATCGCGATCCTAGACAAGAACGGTCTAACCGTTCCAGTTTCGGGTCAGGATGCATCGGTTGCCGGTCTACAGAACGTCCTTTTGGGCAAGCAGTGGGCTACCGTTTACAAGCCATTCAGCATTCAGGCTAAGGCCGGAGCCGAACTGGCAATTGCTCTACTGAAGGGCGAGAAGCCAACCACCAACAAGAAGCTAGAAGATGGAACCCCATTCCTAGCGCTTGACCCAATCTCGACTACCGCAGATAAGGTCAAGGACGTTGTTGCCGCTGGCGACGCAAAGGCAGCCGACATCTGTACCGCAGATGTAGCCGCCGCATGTGAGAAGTACGGCGTCAAGTAACAAACGGATGATGTCTTGCGCCGGCACCCTAGGGTGTCGGCGCAAGACAATCTTCCAAGAAATGAGAGTAATCTCAAGCAAAAGATCTTTAGAAAGTGAATTGTGATGGCAGAGCCAGTAATTGAGCTAAGAAGCATCGTCAAAAGTTTTGGACCGGTAGATGTCCTAAAAGGAGTAGACCTCAAGGCCTTCGCAGGTAAAGTGACCGCGCTAGTTGGAGACAACGGAGCCGGTAAATCAACACTAATCAAGGGGCTCTCGGGAGTTCAGCCATACGACGGTGGAACGGTTCTTTTCGACGGAAAAGAAGTAACCATCCACGATCCCCGCCAGGCAGCTGGCCTCGGAATTGAAGTCGTATATCAAGACCTCGCATTGTGCGAAAACCTAGACATCGTTCAGAACATGTTCCTCGGTCGTGAAGAAACAATCGGTGGAACACTCGCCGAACCAACCATGGAGTTGGAAGCCACCAAGGCGCTCCAAAGTCTTTCAGTAAGAACCGTAAAATCCGTTCGCCAGAAAGTGTCATCTCTTTCGGGTGGACAAAGGCAAACTGTCGCGATCGCGAGATCGGTGCTTCGCAATGCCAAGGTGGTGATTCTCGATGAACCAACCGCGGCTCTCGGTGTCGCCCAGACCGAGCAGGTCTTGAACCTAGTTCGTCGCCTTGCCGATTCCGGGGTGGCGGTCATCATCATTAGCCACAACCTAGTCGACGTCTTCAAAGTCTGCGATGACATTGCAGTTCTATATCTAGGACGCATGGTTGCGCAGATTGAAACCAAGAAAACTAACCAGAACGACGTAGTTGGCTACATCACTGGAACCAAAACCTATGAGGGAAGTAAATAATGGGCAAGTTAGAAACCTCGCAGATGTCGGCACCGTTGCCTCCTCAGGCGATTGCTAGCGGGCACGAGGGCAACCTTAGAGACCAACTAAACGCCTATGTGTCGCGTCTCAAGAACGGCGAGATGGGCGCACTCCCCGCCGTTGGCGCGCTAACGGTTTTGGCCGCGCTATTCGCCTCTTTGAGCCCGTTCTTCCTAACAAAGTTGAACTTCGCAAACCTTTTTGTGCAAGCGGCACAGCTCACCACTCTGGCAATGGCACTGGTCTTTGTGATCCTGCTTGCCGAGATTGACCTGTCCGCTGGAGTCATGGCTGGCGTGGCGATGGACATCTTCTATTTGAGTATCGTGGCCGGCGTGCCATGGATTCCAGCTTTAGGCCTGGCGCTCCTATTCGGGGCAATCGTTGGTGCAATCCTAGGTTTCTTCGTTGCCAAAATTGGGGTGCCGTCATTCGTAATCACCCTCGCCTTCTTCCTGGGATTCCAAGGTCTAGCCCTGGTGCTTCTTGGTGACGGTGGCCTTTTCCGCGTAGAGGTTCCTGAGGTAAAGGCAATCATGAACGAAAACCTACCCGTTTGGGGAGGTTGGGCAATGCTTGTAATCATCCTGGCGCTCTCCGCCGGTATCGGCTTCTGGGACCGCGCTCGTCGAAGCAAGCAGGGGTTGGTGAACAGGCCAATTTCACTTCTTTACATCAAGCTTGGTTTCATAGCGCTAATTGGCGGGGCGACCGTTTACGTTCTAAACCTGAACCGAAGTGCCACCGAGATCAAGCCAATTGCCGGAGTTCCAATCGTCATCCCACTGGTACTTGCAATTCTCTTCCTCGGCACCTTCCTGCTCGACAGAACCCGTTTCGGTCGGCACCTATATGCCGTAGGTGGTAACCCAGAAGCAGCTCGTCGTGCAGGGATCAAAGTTGGCGGAATCCGTATAGCAGCCTTCATGATCGCCTCCACTTTGGCAGTCATTGCAGGTCTTTTGCACGTAAGCCGCATCGGCGTCGTTGAGGCAGCGGCAGGACGCACAATCGTCCTTAGCGCTGTGGCAGCAGCCGTAGTTGGTGGGGTCAGCCTATTCGGTGGTCGTGGTCGCCTGATCCACGCCGCCATCGGAGCCATGGTTATCGCCATCATCGATAACGGACTTGGCCTTCTCGGGCTTTCAGCCGGTATCAGCTTCCTAGTGACCGGAAGCGTCCTCGCACTTGCCGCAACCATCGACGCGCTATCTCGTAAGAGAAGCGGTAACTCGGTGATGCGCACCTAAGCGGAAGTATTCGCATGGGAAAGGGTCTTGTGTCTCCGAGGCCCTTTCTCATTTAACGACCTGACCGATAAACTTGAGAGGTTGCTTTAGGTATCACCAAAAGCTTCGCCACCTTAGCTCAGTTGGTAGAGCAGCTCCCTCGTAAAGAGCAGGTCAGGAGTTCAATTCTCCTAGGTGGCTCGGGGATACCTGAAAGGAAGCGTTTTGACCGACAAACTAACGTCTGCCGAAAAGGCTGCAATGCGTGAACTCGCAAAAGAGCGCAAGCAACAGCTGAACCGTGCCGAAGCCTTGTCAGCCACAATGACCCGCATTGACTCAATGAACCCAGAAGACAAAGTCTTGGCTCTCGAGGTTCACCGCATTGCGATGTCGGTAAACCCAGACTTCTTGGTGAAGACCTGGTACGGAATGCCTGCCTACTACGTAGATGGCAAGGCTGTCGTGTTCTTCCAGGATGGGGGCAAGTTTGAGTCTCGTTACTGCACTCTCGGATTCCAGGACACCGCAAAACTAGACGACGGCACCTTCTGGGCAACCTCGTTTGCTCTCACCGGCGTGACACCGAAGGTTGAAAAGGAAATTGTTACGCTAATCAAGCGTGCCTTGGGACAAAAGTAACCCTTCGGCAAATTCAAGCCATACGCTAGAAACATGGCAACCCCAAACAAAACTCGACCGAGCATCTTAACCCTGCTCGGCCCTGCCCTGGTTGCTGGGGTTGCTTATCTAGACCCTGGCAATGTGGCTACAAACCTAAGTGCCGGAACTCAGTACGGCTACCTATTGGTGTGGGTTTTAGTGGCCGCGAATTTGATTGCTTGGTTAGTGCAATTCCTGGCAGCAAAGCTGGGTTTGGCATCGAACAAGAGCCTTTCCAGAATCATGGGGGAGCGCCTCCGGAGCCCGTTTACGCGCTTTCTTTACTGGTTCCAGGCTCAGTTGGTTGCAATCGCCACAGATCTTGCCGAGCTAATTGGTGGGGCGGTTGCCCTGAACCTGCTCTTCGGTTGGCCGCTACTATTTGGTTGCTTGGTGACTGCAGTGGTTTCCACTGCTTTGCTCTACATGAAAGCCCAAGGGCGAGTGAAATCGTTTGAGTATGTGATCTTCGGTTTGATTGTGATGACTGGCTTTGGTTTCATCTCCGCAATTACATCCTGGACACCGGTGGCTGGAGATTTCTTGTCGGGTCTTGTTCCAACCCTGACGGACGAAGGCTCGGCACTGCTGGCTTTGGGGATCTTTGGCGCCACCATCATGCCGCACGCCGTCTACGTGCACTCAGCTCTCAGCCGCGACCGTTTGGGATCGATTGGTAACCGGGTCGACAACCCACGACTGGTTCGAATCATCAAGTGGGATGTTTCTCTCGCTATGTTAATCGCTGGCACTGTAAACCTGGGCCTTCTAGTTTTAGGTGCGGTAATCGGTTCTACGCCTGAAGGTGAGGATGTAATAACGGCGGTATTCGATGAGATTCTCTCGGTTGGAGGTGCCACCTTTGCAATTCTCTTTGCAATGGCGCTTCTGGCCAGCGGGATTTCCTCAACCTCGGTGGGAACCTATGCCGGAGAAGTAATTTTCGATGGTTTGCTGATCAAGAAGTCGCTACCGCTAATCGTCCGCCGATTGATAACTCTGGTGCCTGCACTATTCATTCTTTCTCTGGGAATGGGAGCTACCGAGATTTTGGTACTGAGCCAGGTTTTCCTGAGCTTCGGGATTCCATTCGCTCTCTTCCCGTTAATCAGGTTGACTTCAGACGGCTTGCTCATGGGGAAGCTCAAGAACGGGCTAGTCACAACCGTTCTGGGTTACAGCATCGCTACAGCCCTATCCAGCCTCAACGTTTGGATAATCATTCAGGCTTTTAGTTAGAAACACCCTCCAAATAAGTAATCCCCCAACCAACCGGCTGGGGGATTACTTATTTACTACTTAGTGAACGGCCGCCTTTCCAATGGCGGCACCCGAAAGTGAGCGAACCTCAAGCTCGGCATACTTAGCCAAGTTGTGCTCGTTCGAGGTGATGGTTCCAAG
>JBFYOM010000006.1:0-26860 GCA_041303805.1 Micrococcales bacterium | reverse complement strand
ATTTAAATCCAGAGGCAAAGCTGGGAATTGGGCCTCCAATTAAAGACGGGTTTTACTACGACTTCGATGTTCAGGTTCCCTTCACTCCAGAAGATTTGAAGAGTCTTGAAAAGGAAATGGACCGCATCATTCGGTCTGGTCAACGCTTTGTTCGACGTGTTACCAACGATGATGCTGCGCGCTCTGAGCTTTCCAAAGAGCCTTACAAGTTGGAACTTATTGGCCTCAAAGGAAACGCCGACGCGGTTGGTGAAGGGTCTGCGGAGGTGGGTGCTGGCGAGTTAACGATCTATGACAACATCGACCCGCAGTCCGGCGCGACTATCTGGAAAGACCTTTGTCGGGGTCCGCACCTCCCTAACACCAGGATGATCGGCAACGCCTACGCCCTTGTTCGTTCTGCCGCCGCCTATTGGCGCGGTAACGAGGCGAACAAGCAACTTCAGAGAATTTATGGAACAGCTTGGCCAACTAAAGACGAGTTGCGTGCTCACCAAGAGCGACTTGAGGAAGCTGCTAGGCGCGACCACCGCAGAATCGGCGCCGAACTAGACCTTTTCTCTTTCCCAGAGGAAATTGGTTCCGGGCTTGCCGTCTTCCATCCCAAGGGTGGAATCATTCGCCGCGTAATGGAGGATTACAGCCGTAAACGCCATGAAGAAAACGGCTATGACTTTGTTTATTCGCCTCACATTACCAAGTCGAACCTATTTGAAATTTCCGGTCACTTAGGCTGGTACGCCGATGGCATGTTCCCTCCAATGAAGTTGGACGAGGAAGTTGACGAGAATGGTGTCGTTCGAAAGCAGGGCCAGGACTACTACCTCAAGCCAATGAACTGTCCGTTCCACATCCTGATTTACAAGAGCCAAACCCGTTCTTACCGAGACTTACCATTGCGCATGTTTGAGTTTGGAACTGTTTACCGATACGAAAAAAGCGGAGTGGTACATGGGCTTACGCGTGTTCGCGGATTAACCCAAGACGACGCCCACCTTTTTGTAACACAAGAGAACATGGAGCAAGAACTTACCGATGTTATTGGGTTCGTTCTAGGTTTACTTCGTGACTACGGTTTGACTGACTTCTACCTTGAGCTATCAACAAGAGAAGAGGGCAATCCAAAGTTTGTTGGATCCGATGAAGTTTGGGAGAGAGCTACGGGAACCCTTGCTCGAGTCGCAGAGGCAACCGGTTTGGAATTGGTTCCCGATCCGGGGGGAGCAGCTTTCTACGGGCCAAAGATTTCTGTTCAGGCCAGAGACGCAATTGGTCGAACCTGGCAGATGTCGACAATCCAACTTGATTTCAACCTACCTGAGCGTTTTGACCTGGAGTACGCGGCAGCAGACGGAACCCTCAAGCGCCCAGTCATGATTCACCGAGCTCTCTTCGGTTCGATTGAACGATTCTTTGGCGTTCTCACCGAACACTATGCCGGCCACTTCCCGCCATGGCTGGCTCCAGTTCAAGTTGTCGGTATTCCAGTAGCTGAAGAGTACAGCGATTATCTTCACGAGGTTGAGGATTTGCTTCGTGAACAGGGTGTCCGCGTAATCGTCGATGATTCCGACGACCGCATGCAGAAGAAGATCCGCAGCCACACTAAAGAACGCGTGCCTTTTATGATGATTGCAGGGGAAGAAGACCGTGCCAACCGCGCTGTGTCTTTTAGGTTCCGTGATGGCACTCAGGAGAACGGTATCCCGGTGGACGTTGCGGTAAAGCGCATCGTGGATGCGATAACGACGAAGGCGCAAGTTTAATGTCTGACGAACGAATTGAAAACGCAGCCGATTTCGCTTCGGCGCCCGATTCGTTCCAAAGGCTCTGGACCCCGCATCGCTTGGTCTATGTGCAAGAGGGTCAGCAGCCTTCAGAAGATAAGTGCCCGTTTTGCATAGGGCCGACCTTGGACGATGCTCAGGCCCTCATCGTTTATCGAGGCAAGACTTCCTATGTGCTGCTCAACCTTTATCCATACAACTCCGGACACTTGTTAGTTTGCCCTTATCGCCACATTCCGACATACGACCTCGCGACCGCTGAAGAGGTTGCCGAGATCGGTTTGCTGACGCAACAGGCCATGGCGGCACTCACCAAGGCCTCAAAAGCTCACGGATTCAACATCGGGATGAATCAGGGCGAGGTTGCCGGGGCAGGAATTGCAGGTCACCTGCATCAGCACGTTGTTCCCAGATGGCGTAATGATGCCAACTTCTTCCCGATAATTGCTGAGACCAAGGCGCTTCCCAAGTTACTTGGGCAGGTACGTGATGAAATCGCAGCCGCCTGGAACTAAGTAGCAAGAAACGACCCGAGGTCGCCTCGCAGATGTTTAGACTTGGTGCATGAGCGATTTTTCTAAGCCAGAAGTTGGTACCCCACTAATCAAGCGTGGCCTTGCTGAGATGCTAAAGGGCGGCGTAATCATGGACGTCGTTAATGTCGAGCAGGCGAAGATCGCCGAAGACGCTGGCGCTGTCGCAGTTATGGCGCTTGAGCGCGTACCGGCAGACATTCGAGCTCAGGGTGGTGTCTCTCGCATGAGCGACCCAGACATGATTGACAAGATTATTGCTGCAGTTTCAATTCCGGTTATGGCAAAGGCCCGCATTGGACACTTTGTTGAGGCTCAGATACTCGAATCTCTTGGCGTCGACTACATCGACGAGTCTGAGGTGCTAAGTCCTGCCGACTATGTAAACCACATCGATAAGTGGAATTTCAAGGTTCCGTTCGTTTGTGGAGCCACCAACCTGGGTGAAGCGCTACGTAGAATCACCGAAGGAGCCGCCATGATTCGCTCTAAGGGTGAAGCTGGAACCGGCGATGTTTCAGAAGCGATGAAGCACATTCGGACCATCTCCGGGGAGATCCGCGCATTAGCTGCCAGGAGCGACGACGAGCTCTACGTTGCCGCCAAAGAGCTTCAGGCTCCTTACCAACTAGTTCACGAAGTTGCTAGGACTGGAAAGTTGCCAGTTGTTATGTTTGTGGCCGGGGGAGTTGCAACTCCTGCCGACGCGGCGCTAATGATGCAGCTAGGTGCCGATGGTGTCTTTGTTGGTTCAGGAATCTTCAAGTCTGGAAACCCGGAAGAACGTGCCAAGGCGATTGTTAAGGCAACCACTTTTTACAATGACCCAGCGGTTCTCGCCGAGGTCAGCCGTGGACTCGGTGAAGCTATGGTGGGCATCAACGTGAGCGACCTTCCTGCTCCACACCGTTTGGCTGAACGCGGCTGGTAATGACTACTCCGGTAGGCGTCCTTAGCCTTCAGGGTGATTTTCGAGAACATCTAACTACGTTTTCCCGTCTTGGCATTTCGGCTATTCCAGTTAAAAGAGTCTCTGAGTTAGATTCTGTCTCGGGTCTGGTTATTCCTGGGGGAGAGTCGACCACGATTGGTAAGTTGGCCAAAATTTTTGGTTTATTCGACCCGATTGTGAATCGAATTGACGGCGGCCTGCCGATCTTTGGAACATGTGCAGGGCTAATCATGCTTGCCGATCGAATTGAAGATGGAACTCGTGGGCAAACTACTTTCGGAGGTCTTGACGTAGTCGTTCAGAGAAACGCTTTCGGAAACCAAATCGATTCCTTTGAGGTGGACATCCCTTTCACCGGAATCGAAGGCAGCATCCACGCTGCCTTCATTCGGGCTCCCTTGATCACATCGGTCGGCAGCAAAGCGACTGTAGTGGCAAAACTTGAGGACGATCGCGTCGTCGGTGTAGTTCAAGATCGCAAGCTTGGAATTAGTTTCCACCCTGAAGTGACAGGTGAAGAACGGGTCCACAAGTTCTTCTATGAAGCGCTCGTTTGCGCCTAAGCGTTTAGACTTACCTCATAGACAAGCAACTTCGGGAGAATAATGTCCGGCCATTCCAAATGGGCAACCACCAAACATAAAAAAGCCGTAATCGACGGACGTCGTGCCAAACTTTTTGCAAAACTAATTAAGAACATTGAAGTTGCAGCCAGACTTGGTGGTCCTGACATCGACGGAAACCCCACTCTTTACGATGCGATCCAAAAGGGTAGAAAGTCTTCGCTTCCAAATGACAACATCGAGCGTGCAATCAAGCGTGGTTCCGGTGTCGGCGCAGACGCGGTCGTCTACACCACCATCATGTACGAGGCCTATGGCCCAAATGGAATCGCCCTTCTGATTGAATGTTTGACCGACAACAAGAACCGTGCAGCGGCTGAAGTTCGTCTTGGCGTGACTCGCAACGGGGGAACCATGGCAGATATTGGATCTGTAAACTTTCTGTTCAGTCGCAAAGGCGTCATCACCGTATCCAAGTCGGAAACGGTTACCGAAGACTCAGTCCTCTCAGCCGCTCTCGAAGCCGGTGTTGAGGATGTTGAAGATCGCGGTGAAGTGCTGGTGCTCACCACGGAACCAACCGACATGGTCGCGGTAAGAACCGCACTCCAGGCGGTAAATATCGATTACGAGGCGGCCGACGTCGAGTTCGTGCCATCTATGCAGGTTCAGGTGGACGCTCCAACGGCACGCAAGGTGATTTCGCTAATCGACGCTTTGGAAGACCTTGATGATGTTCAGAACATCTATTCAAACTTTGACATGTCACCAGAGGTAATGGCCGAACTAGAGCAAGACTAGTGTCGAAAATCATTCTCGGCGTCGATCCAGGTTTGACCAGACTTGGGGTTGCTGTAATTGAGTCCTCTTCATCCAGAAAGATCTCGCTCAAGTTCGTGGACACGTTGAAAACATCCCCTGAACTCGAGCTCTCACAGAGAATCGGCCAGTTGGGGTCTGATCTTGAATCGCTAATCAATACTTACAAGCCGGCAACAATAGCTTTGGAAAGAGTCTTTGCGCAGGCAAATCTTCGCTCCGTCATGGGTGTCGCTCAAATATCGGGAGTAGTCATCTTCCTCGCTCAAAAGTATTCAATACCGCTGGAGATGCACACTCCAAGTGAAGTTAAGGCTGCTGTAACTGGCTCTGGCAGGGCTCAGAAAGCGCAAATGGGGATAGCAGTCGCCAAGATATTGGGCTTGGCCGAAGTGCCTAAACCCGCGGACTCCGCAGATGCGATAGCAATAGCAATATGTAATGCATGGAGATCACCAGTGTCATACAAGGGGGCCGCCGGGCAGACTAAAGCTCAGGCTGCTTGGAAAGTCGCCGAGCGAGTTGCGAGTCGAAACAAAAACGCTTAGTTAGCATTTAGAAGTGATCGCATCTCTAACTGGCTCAGTTCAAACTACCTCGCTAGGGAGTCTTGTTCTTGACGTGCAGGGTGTTGGGTATTTGGTGAACGTGATTCCATCGTTAGCGCTGAATGTAAAGACTGGCGATTCACTTTTCGTGCACACTTCTTTAGTCGTTCGTGAAGACGCGTTCACCATTTTCGGATTTGCCTCCCAGGAGGAACTTCGTACGTTTGAGCTCCTGCGATCGGTTACTGGGGTTGGCCCAAAATCTGCCCTGTCGGTTTTACATCATTTAGGCGTTAGTGATTTGGAAACAGCCGTGGCAAGGGGTGATGACCTTGCCTTTAAGAGCGTCAGTGGAATAGGCCCCAAGACTGCAAAATTGATTATCGTAACGCTGTCGGGAAAATTTGCCGCTGGCGCTGGGGCAAGTAGCGAAAACTCTGACGTTATTTCTGCTTTGACCGGTCTTGGCTATCCACAAAAAGTCGCTGAACAAGCAGTGGCGGCCGCAAAGAAGGTCAATCCAAGCGCTGCTACTGAAAACCTTCTACGGCTAGCACTTCAAGAACTGGTCAAGAAGTAATGGACGAAATCCTAACTCCCGAGTTCAACGAAAACGAACTGGCCTTCGAGGCTGCGGTACGACCTTCGAGTCTCAACGAGTTTGTTGGGCAGAAGAATGTAAGAAAGCAACTGGAGCTAGTGCTTTCGTCAGCGAAGCTTCGTGGAACCAATGCAGATCATATTCTTCTCGTAGGTCCACCTGGTCTCGGTAAGACCACTCTTGCAATGATTGTCTCGCATGAGACCGGTCACCCTATTCGCCTTACTTCCGGTCCAACCATTCAACATGCTGGTGATCTCGCCGCGATTCTCAGTTCTCTTATTCCTGGAGAGATCCTTTTCATCGACGAGATACATCGTATGTCTCGCGCTGCAGAAGAGATGCTTTATCTAGCCATGGAGGATTACCGCGTTGACGTCATGGTTGGCAAGGGAGTCGGGGCCAACTCAATTCCATTAGAACTTGCTCCTTTTACACTCATTGGTGCCACCACACGCTCAGGCATGCTTCCGACCCCACTTAGAGATCGATTCGGTTTTACTGGCCACCTAGAGTTCTACGATTCCGACGAACTGATTGAAGTGGTACGCAGGAGTGCCGTTCATCTGAATGTTAGCCACGACGACGTTTCACTTGCTGAGATAGCTAGGCGCTCGAGGGGAACACCGCGTATCGCTAACCGTCTTCTTAGGAGGGTTCGAGACTTTGCGCTTGTGCATGACCATAAAGTCATCGACTTGAACGTTGCGAAAGAAGCGCTCGCACTGTACGAGGTCGACGAGTTGGGTTTAGACCGAATCGATAAACAACTGCTTGAGCTTTTGACCGGTCGATATGCGAACAAGTCTGTTGGATTGACCACGTTGGCAGTCGCCCTTGGCGAGGAGCCGGACACAATCGAATCCGTCGTGGAACCCTATCTGGTTAGGGTTGGCTTGATCACTAGGACGCCAAGGGGTCGCGAAGCAACTCCAGCGGCTTACATCCACATGGGAAAACCAGTCCGTGGTGCCAGCACACAAACCTTGCTTGACCTATAATTCAATGAAGGTGCACTTAGCGCCACGACTAATACCAAAGGCGCAAAATAATGGATTTCATACCTCTAGCTCTGGCTGGCGCCATGATCGTATTCATGATCATGAGCAGTAACAAGCGAAAAAGGCAAGCCGCTGAAATGACCACAAAAGTGATTCCTGGAGCTAAGGTCATGCTGACAAGCGGAATCTACGGCGACGTCGTGAGCGTCGATGATGATCGAGTCACAATCAAGAGTGCTGGTTCGACGACCCTAGAGGTCGCCAAAGGGGCAGTAGCGAGAGTAACCGAAGCGGCTCCTGAGAAGAAGGCGTCCGCTTCCAAAAAGCCAGCAGCCAAGACCGCCACTACCAAGAAGTAACACAATTGTCCAAGTCTTCCATTAACACACTTCCTAAAAAACGTTTAGCCTGGTTGGTCGTTTTGTTTCTGACCTTTATTGGAGTAATCGGGACAGCGAAGTTCATGGAAGTCGAAGGCGCGACTTGGGTTCCTGAACTCGCACTTGATTTACAAGGCGGAACACAAATAATTCTTAAGCCGAACGTTGATGGTGGCCAGACTGCTTCAGCTGAACAGATGAATCAAGCTGTTGACATCATTCGACAGCGTATTGACTCAACCGGTGTGTCTGAGGCTCAGATTGTCACTCAGGGCGAAGGAGCCGAAGCGGCAATTGTGGTCAGCATCCCTGGTGTCCCATCGGATACAACTTTGGAGCTTATTAAGGCTAGCGCGAAGCTTGAGTTCAGACCTGTTTTAGTTACTGGAGTTGGCGCCTCTGCTCTGGTGACTCCGCCAGCAACTGATAAAGAACCGAATCCAACTCCAACACTGCCTGAGTCACCACCGATTGCTCCAGGCCAGGGTGAGCCAGCCGATAACAGTTCACTTGAGTGGGTTACTCCAGAGATTCAGGCCGCCTACGAAGCTCTTGACTGTTCTAAACAGTTCAGAGAACCTGGCCAAGTGGATGATCCTGCAGTCCCACTAGTTACCTGTGATCGAGATCGAGTTACAAAGTTCATTCTTGGTCCAGTGGAGTTAGACGGCGCGGACATCAGCAAAGCGCTATCTAATCCAGTTACCACAAGCACTGGAGCGGTTACCGGCAGCTACGCCGTGGACCTAACCTTCACTTCGGCTGGCGCAGAGAAGTTCGGGGCTGTAACCGGTCGACTGTTTCCCCTTGAAGCGCCTCGTAACCAATTTGCCGTGACCATTGATGGATACGCCGTAACAGCTCCTGCCATCCAGGCAGTCATTACTGCGGGCACCGCTCAAATCACCGGTGATTTCACTCAAGCAACTGCCGACGCACTTGCAAACCAATTGAAGTACGGGTCGTTGCCAATCGGATTCCAAGTTCAGAGCCAGGAAAACATTTCAGCCACTCTTGGTACGCAGCAGTTGCAGAGCGGCCTTCTAGCGGGAGCAATCGGTATGCTTCTCGTAGTTATCTACTCCTTGTTCCAGTACCGTGCCCTTGCAGTTGTAACAATTGGTTCGCTTGCGATAGCTGCTGCATTGACCTATCTGGCGATCGCCTTGCTTTCGTGGCGAATGGACTATCGCATCTCTCTGGCAGGAGTGGCAGGTTTGATCGTCGCAATTGGTATCACGGTCGACTCGTTTATCGTTTACTTTGAAAGAGTTCGAGACGAATTGCGAGAGGGTCGCCCTCTATCTGTGGCTGTAAGCTCAGGATGGAAACGAGCCTGGCGCACGATTCTTGTGTCTGACATTGTTAGCCTTCTTGCGGCAGGGACACTTTACCTTCTTACGGTTGGAAACGTACGTGGTTTTGCGTTCACTCTAGGTCTAACCACAATCATCGACCTAATAGTGGTTGTACTGTTTACCGTTCCAGTACTTTCTCTACTTGCCAACACGAAGTTTTTCGCATCAGGGCATCCATGGTCGGGCTTTGAGATTACTAATTCAGCTGGCGAGAGGTACACGGGTCGGGGTTCTTTTAGGAAAGTTGACTTCTCAATTGCTCGCAATCGTAAATCTTCTGTCGAGTCACACAAGCGTCAGACAATTGCAGAGCGCAAAGCGGCTGGTCAAGTCAAGAACGGCGGTGACAAGTAATGTCAAAGTTTAGAGAACTCGGTAACGCGCTCTATACCGGTGAAAAGTCAATCGATTTCGTTGGGAAACGCAAACTCTGGTACACAATAGCTATGGTTCTCATCTCAGTTTCAGCAGTGCTCCCGTTCACTCTCCACAACGGTTTTAATTTCGGCATTGAGTTTCGAGGTGGTTCTGAGTTCACAATCTCTGGTGGGGGAGCTAAGGGAGTTGAAGTAGCTCTTGAGACGATCGAAACGGCCTTGCCAGGTAAGGAAATTGTGGTTTCGACCGTGGGGTCCGATACCGTTCGAGCACAAACTCCTCAACTTGATGACACAGCCTCCGAGGAACTTCGATTGGCTCTAGCGGCTGCGTACGGCGTTGATTCTTCATCCGTTTCTTCAAGTTTTATTAGCGCATCTTGGGGAAGCGATGTAACCAGTAAAGCCTTGCTTGGGCTCTTCTGGTTTCTAATTCTGGTTTCGGCATTCATGGCGCTCTACTTCAGGACAATTAAGATGTCTGTTGCGGCACTCGGCGCCCTAGCAGTAGACACAACTGTTACTGCAGGAATTTACGGTTCCTTCGGTTTTGAAATTACACCGGCTGCCGTAATCGGATTCCTAACAATCCTTGGTTACTCGCTTTACGATACAGTCGTGGTTTTTGACAAGATTAGAGAGAACACCTTAGACGTCGAAAACAGCGAGACTGCAACCTTCACTGAACGTGTAAACCTGGCAGTGAACCAAACTCTCGTGCGTTCCATCAACACGAGTGTTGTTGCCGTTCTGCCGGTCGGATCCATCTTGTTTATTGGCGCCTTGCTTCTTGGGGCTGGCACATTAAGAGACATTTCGCTTGCTATCTTCGTGGGTATGATCGTTGGTACTTTCTCATCCATCTTTATAGCTCCACCTCTATACGTTCAGCTGAGGCAACGTGAGCAGAAGTTTGCTAATGCAGCTGCCAAGGTTGAGGCAGCCCGCAACTAGTTTGATTCGTTGGAGAGCCCATGACTGAAAAAGAAGTTAGTGGCTCGATAGGCGCGATTAGAAGTGGCTTTGGTCGGCTTTTTGGACGTGGGGGCCCTCATTCAGCAGCCGTAAACGAACTACTCCGGGTAACCAAGTCAAATCATCCCAAAGCAGACCTCTCAATAATTGAGAAGGCCTATGAAGTCGCTGAACTCGCTCATCAGGGTCAACTGCGCAAGAGTGGCGAGCCGTATATCACGCATCCAATTGCCGTGGCACAAATTCTCGCGGAACTGGGCATCGGCCCGACCACTTTGGCGGCCGCGCTTTTGCATGACACAGTAGAAGACACCGAATATTCGCTTGAGCTTTTGCAAAAGGACTTCGGCCCTGAGGTTGCTGCGCTTGTAGACGGAGTTACCAAACTCGACAAGGTCAAGTTTGGTGAAAATGCGCAAGCCGAGACTGTTAGAAAAATGGTCGTTTCAATGTCGAAAGACATCAGAGTATTGGTCATAAAGTTAGCGGATCGTTTACACAATGCCAGAACCTGGGGCTTTGTTGAAGTTGAAAGAGCCCAGCGAAAAGCGCAGGAAACACTCGAGATTTACGCACCGCTCGCGCACAGGCTTGGAATAAGTGCAATTAAGAACGAACTCGAGGATCTTTCATTCTCCGTTTTGTATCCAAAGGTTTACGAAGAGATAGTAAATTTAGTCAAGCAACGAACCCCTAAACGCACCGAGTTCATTGACGGTGTTTTGTCGGCAATCAACCAAGATTTGAAGGACAGCAAGATTCGCGCCAAGGTCGACGGCAGGCCTAAGCAGTATTACAGCATCTATCAAAAAATGGTCGTCCGCGGTCGTGAGTTTGACGAGATTTACGACTTAGTAGGCATCCGAATACTGGTTGATTCAGTTCGAGATTGCTATGGGGCACTCGGGGCAATTCACTCTCGATGGAATCCGGTGCCTGGGCGTTTCAAGGATTACATAGCCATGCCCAAGTTCAACCTATACCAGTCTTTGCACACGACTGTAATCGGCCCGAATGGGCGTCCTGTTGAAATTCAGATACGTACTGAAGAAATGCACCAGAGGGCAGAATTCGGAGTGGCTGCTCACTGGAAATACAAAGAGCATTCGGGGGAGTCTAATTCCGAGGTTCAGGAAGATATGATGTGGCTCAAGCATCTCACCGACTGGCAATCGGAGACGCAAGACCCAGCAGAGTTCCTTGACTCGCTCAGATTCGAAATTGGCGCCAAAGACGTTTATGTTTTCACCCCCAAGGGAAAGGTAGTGGGCCTTGCCAGTGGAGCGACTCCAGTCGATTTCGCATACGTGATCCACACCGATGTCGGGCACAGGACCATGGGAGCGAAGGTCAATGGGCGGCTCGTGCCTCTTGAAACTAAGTTAGTTTCTGGAGACGTTGTTGAGATTTTCACGTCGAAGTCCGTTGATGCCAGCCCAAGCTTGGACTGGTTGAATTTTGTAACATCATCTCGAGCCAGAGCAAAAATTAAGCAATGGTTCTCCAACGAGCGTCGAGATGTTGCTGTTGAGACGGGCAAAGATGCAATAGCCAAGGCGATGCGCAAGCAAAATCTTCCTTTGCAACGCTTACTAGCATCAGACGCAGTAACGAATTTGGCTCACGAGTTACGCTATCCAGATCTAGATTCTCTTTACGCTGCGGTTGGTGAAAATCATATTTCTGCTCAGTCGCTCGTTGAGAAATTGGTTGCTTCGCTCGCCGATGAGGATGAAGGGTCTACTCCTTTCCAAATCCCATTGAAGAATGTGAGTGCCGACCGCAAGCGTAGTGGCAATTCGGGAATCCTGGTTCGCGGCGCGGATGATGTTTTAGTGAAGCTGGCTCGGTGCTGTACTCCAGTGCCTGGAGATTCCATTATCGGTTTTGTCACCAGAGGTTCGGGGGTTTCTGTCCACCGCAAGGATTGTAAGAACGTCACAATGCTAGAGGCGGAGCCAGAAAGATTGATGGACGTCAGTTGGGCCGAGAATTCGAAGAGCCTGTTCTTAGTGAGCATTCAAATTGAGGCTCTGGACCGAGGTGGTTTGCTTTCAGACGTGACTCGAGTCCTTGCGGAACACCATGTAAACATCTTGTCGGCGTCGGTGTCAACAAGAAGCGACCGGGTTGCGCTGAGTCGATTCGTTTTTGAGATGGGGGATGCAGCAGTGCTAGAGCATCTTTTGAATGCTGTTCGAAGAATCGACGCAGTCTACGACGTCTACAGAGTCAGCAATAACTAACTACTTGGAGTTGGCGGCAACCACTTCTAGCCAAGACTTTCGAGCCGCTAGTGCCTCTGAAAGTTCGGTCTTTTTCTTTGAATCTGTGGTCTGCGAGATCTGAGTTTCAAGCTTAGCTATGGCCTCTTCTAGCTTCAGGGTGACATCGTCTTTTCTAGCTTTGGCGGCGGGGTCGGTAGCTATCCAGTGGTCTCTATCTGCATTCTTAACGGCGGTTTCTATAGCACGGAGCTTATCTTCCGTTTTTGCCATATCATTTCGTGCAACGCGTCCCGCTTTTTCCCAGCGATCCTGAATGTTCTTCAGTAGTTGCTTAGCTTTTGCAAGATCCTTCTGTGGGTTAATTGCCTCCGCCTCCTCCAAAAGAGCCAATTTAGCGGTGAGCGCTTCGCTTTGGGAAGCAGAAACTTGCGCCATTTGCTCACCCTTGGCTGCGTAAATTGTATCCCCAGCTGCTTTGAATGAGCTCCAAAGTGCGTCGTCGTTCTTGGTGCGGCCGGCTGCCTTCCACTCGTCTAGTAATTTGCGGTATTCAACTACGGAATCTGCTCCCTTTGACGCTAGCGCCTCTGCTCGTTTGACGAGACCTTCCTTTGCTGCTTTGGCGTTCTTTGCCTTTTGACCTGCTTCGGCGAAAAAAGCACGCTTGGCCGACTCGAGTTTATTTCTGGAGGTCTGAAACCGCTTCCAGATTGCATCTGCTTCTGATTTGGGTACCCTGACGCCAGACTTCTGCAGGCCTTGCCACTCTTCAAAAAGCGTGGCGAGTTTCACTGAGACATCCTTCCAAATGACCTTTGAAAGATCCGAGGATGCGAGAGCTTCAGCTTGTTTCGCAATCTCTTCACGCGAAGCGAGTGCAGCTACGACAGCTTCTTGGTTCTCTTCCTTCTTACTGTTCAACAGGTCTTGGATTTTGGGAGCTAGTGACAAGACTCTTTCCCGGAGTGCTTGAAGATCTCCCACAGCTGAAGCTTCGAGCAAATCAATAGTGAGCTTTGCAGCTGCCTTGCTAATTGAATCAGCGTCGGCTTTCTTGTTGACGCGTTGTTCAAGTAGCTTCACTGAGCCTTCGAGGGCTTCGTACTTTCTAACAAAGTATTCGATCGCTTCGTCTGCCGATACGCCAGGCATCTGACCGACTTTTCTTTCGCCATTGAGTTCCACAACGTAAACGTTGTTCTCTTCGTCTACTCGACCGAACGAATTGGTGGTCATAAGAATGCCTACTACTTTCTTGAGGATGTGGCTATTTTACAGTCACTGTAGTTAGAGGAATCGGGTTCTTAGGGTAACCGTCAGAAGAACCGTTGGCTGTGCCAATTGCTGCAAGTTTAGATACTGCTTCCAAGTTCCTTGTAACTTTACCGAAGACGGTATAGCCGCCTGCGGCGTCAGACCCAATCGTGCTATCGCTATAGACGATGAAAAACTGGGATCCCATACTTGACGCATTTCCACCCTGTCGGGCCATGGCGATTACTCCCTCCACGTAAAGGTCGTCGTCTGGAGCGTTTTCAATCGGACCGAAACTGTAACCTGGCCCTCCGGCCCCGGTGCCAGCCGGGTCGCCACACTGAAGAACGTAGATACCCTCAGTGGTCAATCTGTGGCAACTGGTCGTGTCGAAGAATCCAGCTTGAGCCAATGAAACGAAGTTAGCAACAGCCTGTGGAGCCTTATCCCCGAACAATTCAAACTCAAGTTCTGCGCTGGCTAGCTTGAGAGAGCCTGTCCATACTCTGTTTTCAGCAAGTGTCGGATTTGGTGCAGCTTTGATTTCTGCTGGATTTTTCGGGACACCTGGACCGATGTTAAAGTAGGCAAATTGCCCTGCTAGTGCGACAACTATTGCACCCGCGATTATTCCAAGAGATAGAAAGTTGTCTTTCTTCCTGGTAGTAATGCGGCCTTCAACAAGCGTTGACTTCGCTTCATAGTTAGCGACTCGTTCCGCAGCAGCTTTCGAGAGTTTCGGTTTTGGTTTAGACATGTTTCCTCCAACATTCTCGCCTAGTTTACTTGAGATGTTGACCCGCGGTGGTGGCGTAGCCTAGTCAGTGTGAACCTATCGACTATTTTTGAACTAGTTGAACCGTTAGCGTCCAGAATGAGACCAACTAGCCTCAATCAACTTGTCGGGCAGAATGAGCTTCTCAAGTTTGGTTCGCCCCTCAATCGTCTATTGACATCTGGTTCTCGAGGCGGTCAATCCCTTATTCTCTGGGGCCCGCCTGGTTCTGGAAAAACTTCGATAACCAACATCCTTGCTTCTCAAGCCAACCGTAAGTTGGTGCAACTCAGCGCTATCTCGGCGGGCGTGAAGGATGTCAGAGACGTCGTTGAGAAAGCAAAGTTGGATCTGGAGCTGTACAACCTAGAGACAGTTCTCTTTCTCGACGAAATCCACAGATTCTCAAGGTCACAGCAAGATTCCCTTTTGCCAGCGGTTGAGTCAGGCTGGGTCACCCTTGTAGCCGCTACTACCGAGAACCCTTCGTTTTGCGTCGTTTCTCCGCTTATTTCAAGATCGCTTGTGGTGCAGTTGAAATCTCTGGATCGACAGGATCTAATGCGATTAGTCGAAAGCGCTGTTTCTGACGCTAGAGGGTTCAATGGACACGTCTCAGTAGGGAAGGGTGTGCTCGAGCAGCTGGTTTCAGTGTCCTCCGGAGATGCAAGAAGATGTCTTACTTCTCTGGACGCCCTTGCTTTCACGGCATGGAATAGATCTGGGCAGGCCTCCGAATGTGTCATCGAAGTTGAAGACTTCGAAATTGCCCTATCTGACATTCGTGTTCGGTATGACAGGGACGGGGACGAGCACTACGACATCATAAGTGCATTCATAAAGTCGGTTCGTGGCTCAGACGCCGATGCGGCTATCTACTGGCTAGCCAGGATGATTGAGGGAGGGGAAGACCCTAGGTTCATTGCCCGCCGGCTGATGATTTTAGCTGCGGAAGACATTGGATTAGCAGATTCCAACGCTCTCGTGCTAGCAACGGCCTGTGCGCAATCGGTTGGGCTAGTTGGAATGCCAGAGAGCCGTATTACTCTCGCGCAAACAACTATCTACCTAGCACTAGCACCCAAATCCAATTCAGCATATGAGGCCGTTAACCAGGCGTTAGCAGACGTTCGATCTGGTTTGGCCGGGCCAGTGCCGAGTCCTTTGAAGTCTTCAAACTATTTAGGTGCAAAAGATCTTGGGCATGGTCACGGCTACATCTATCCGCACGATGATGGGAATTCCGTAGTTCGTCAAGATTATCTTCCTGAGAATGTTCGACCTCGCACTTACTTTAAGCCGAAGAGCATTGGGCAAGAAAGCGAATTGGCAGTTCTTTGGACGAAGCTTCGCAAGATTGTTCGTGGAAATTAGATGGAATTGTTGCTAACCTAGGAAGGTTGCTAATTTGCTCACTCTCTCTGGCTGCGAGACGAGCGGATTAGTGCTCATTAGCCGAGCATTGGAAGCACGTTCAATTTGTCTATTTACCTTTTTGAAAGGAACACGTGTCTAAAACTTCACGTACCCGCAGTAAAACTCGTTTGTCGCGCGCTCTAGGCCTCGCTCTAACTCCTAAGGCAGCCAAGTATCTTGAGAAGCGTCCTTATGCTCCAGGTCAACACGGCCGCACTAAGCGCAAGACCGACAGCGACTTCGCCGTTCGTCTCCGTGAGAAGCAGCGCCTACGCGCTCAATACGGAATCCGTGAAGCTCAACTACGTAACACCTTCGTTGAGGCGAAGCGGACCGAGGGCCTTACCGGTGAGAACCTTGTTGAGTTACTAGAGATGCGTCTGGACGCTCTCGTTCTTCGTTCTGGATTTGCTCGTACAATCTCTCAGGCACGTCAAATGGTGGTTCACCGTCACATTCTGGTCAACGGCCAACGCGTTGACCGTCCAAGCTTCCGAGTCAAGCCAGGACAGACCATCCACGTTCACGAGAAGAGCGAAAAGACTGAGCCTTTCCAGGTTGCTGCCGCTGGCGGTCACGTTGACCTCCTTCCACCTGTTCCTGGATACCTAGATGTCCAGCTTGACAAGCTTCAGGCAACTTTGACCCGCCGACCTAAGCGTGCTGAAGTTCCTGTTACCTGTGAAGTACAACTTGTCGTTGAGTATTACGCAGCTCGATAACCAAAATTAGAAGTTAGGAACCCGATGAGCGGTGGCGAGATAGCTGGTCTAATAGCAGCTTCAGCGTTGGCTTTATTTGTTCTGTTCCTCGGTTACCCGTTGATTAAACTCGGTCGGTTGATCGGGGAATCGAAGGTAACCGTGAAAGAGATCAACGCAACCCTCCCGTCACTGCTTTCGGGTATTAACGAAACGGTCGAATTGACCAACAAGCAATTAAACAAGTTAGATGAGATTACTGACCGAGTGACAAATATGAGCGAGAGCCTCCAGGGGCTAGTAAGTACTTTCACAGCTTCTGTGGGCTCACCTCTAATGAAGTTAGCCGGTTACATTAAGGGCATCTCCAGTTTTATAGGCAAGAAAAAGTAGGGGCGCAATGAAAAAAGTATTTTGGTTAGCCGCGGGAATCACAGTTGGACTAATCGCCGCAAAGCAGATTGAGAAGAACCCCAAAGCAAAAGCTGCTTATGATCAGGCTACGAGCCAGCTAACTAGTTTGGTGGCTGCGTTTACCAGTGGCTACGAAGAAGAATTGGCGCGTCCGAATTCAGCGAGACCTAAAAAAACGACCTCTCCAAAGTCAGCCAAGTAAGTCATGAGAACCGCTGAGATTAGGCGGCGTTGGCTCGATTTCTTCGCTAGCAAGGATCACATCGTAGTTCCTTCCGCTTCGCTCATTAGTGAAGACCCTTCGTTGCTGTTCACGGTGGCGGGAATGGTTCCATTTATTCCTTACATGTCTGGGTTAGTTCCAGCTCCTTTTGATCGGGCAACGTCAGTACAGAAATGCATCCGCACCCTCGACATAGAAGAGGTGGGAAAGACTACTCGTCATGGAACCTTCTTCCAGATGAATGGGAATTTTTCTTTCGGTGACTACTTCAAGCGTGAGGCCATTGGCTTCGCCTGGGAATTCTTAACTTCTCCGCAGGCCAGTGGCGGTCTTGGACTGAATCCCGAACTCCTTTGGGTCACCGTTTACAAGGATGACGACGAGGCCATCGAGCTTTGGCGAGAGATTGCCAACATCCCAATGGAACGCATTCAACGACTTGGGATGAAGGATAACTTCTGGTCCACTGGTCAACCAGGCCCAGCCGGACCCTGCAGCGAAATTTACTACGATCGCGGTCCTGCGTATGGCGCAGAAGGCGGCCCAGAGGTTGACGACAACCGTTACATCGAGATTTGGAACCTCGTTTTCATGCAGTACGAGCGAGGTAAGGGTCTTGGCAAGGATGATTTCGAAATTCTTGGTGAATTACCCAAGAAGAACATCGACACTGGAATGGGTCTCGAACGCGTCGCTTTTCTGATGCAGGGTGTCGAGAACCTTTACGAGATTGACGAGGTCCGTCCGGTTCTTGACTTAGCAGCGCGGCTGTCTGGAAAAACCTACGGAGCGAACACCGAAGACGATGTTCGGTTGAGAGTAGTAGCCGATCACGTTCGTAGTGCTTTGATGCTTATCGGTGATGGAGTTAGTCCGGGTAATGATGGACGAGGCTACGTGCTGCGTCGTCTACTGCGTCGAACTATTCGTGCCATGAGACTGATGGGCGTAACTAAGCCGGTCATGGGTGAGCTATTTACGGTTTCCATGAATGCCATGAAGGAGTCCTATCCAGAATTGGAATCAGATTTTTCACGCATTTCAGCTTCGGCCGTAACTGAGGAGGAGGCTTTCTTAAGAACCCTGACAAGTGGCTCGCTAGTTCTCGATGAGGCTATCTCCTCGGCTAAACAGGTCAATGGAAAGACCCTAGGGGGAGAGGCTGCATTCCTTCTGCACGACACCTACGGCTTCCCAATTGACCTCACCCTTGAGATAGCAGAGGAATCGGGTCTTACAGTTGATCGGGACGGCTTCACAGCTCTCATGTTGGAACAGAAGGATCGTGCCAAAGCCGATGCCAGGGAGAAGAAACTTGGCGGGACCGACCTCTCGGTTTACTCTGAGTTTAGAGCAAAGGGAACCACTAAATTTACCGGTTACGACGAATTAGCCACTGATGCCAAGGTGCTGGGTTTAATTCAGGAAGGTTCATCGGTCGGCGCTTTGAAATCAGGCGCCTTTGGGGAAATTATCCTTGACGCTACTAGTCTTTATGCGGAATCAGGCGGGCAGGCCGCTGATTCGGGCTTGATAATCGGCGACGGTTTTGTTCTCGAAGTTCTTGATGTTCAAAAGCCTGTAAAAGGGCTAGTTTCACACAAGGTTAAGGTTCGCCAAGGCGAAGTCGCACTCGCGTCCAAAGCACAGACAGTTGTTGATGAGGAATGGCGACTAGGCGCATGTCAGGCTCACTCTGCCACTCATCTCCTGCATGCCGCTTTGCGAGAAGTTCTTGGCCCCACCGCCTTGCAGTCTGGTTCCTACAATAAACCAGGGTATCTGCGCCTAGATTTTTCTTACAACCAGGCTCTGTCCTTGGCAACCAAGTCGGAGGTTGAGGAGGTTACCAATCATGCGATTCGCCGAGATCTTGCAGTTAGCGCTCACCTTATGAGTCAGGCCGAAGCTAAAGATTTCGGAGCGGTTGCTCTATTCGGTGAAACCTATGACGAGTTGGTTCGGGTTGTGCAAATAGGTGGGCCCTGGTCACGTGAACTTTGCGGAGGCACTCACGTTTCTAGATCTAGTCAAGTTGGTTTGGTAGCGATCGGTGCAGAGTCTTCCGTAGGATCCGGCTCAAGGCGCCTAGAAGCACTAGTTGGGATGGAGGCATTCCGTTCACTGGCAACCGAGCGCGCTTTGGTTTACCGCCTGGCCGAATTTGTGAAGGTTCCAACTGCTGGTCTCGAAAATCGAATTTCGCAGATCGTCGAAGAACTTAAGGCCACCCAGAAGCGATTGTCAGTAACCGAGCAGGCAGAACTGTCGAAGCGAATTCCCGACTGGATCGCTGAAGCTAAAAAGATTGGTTCCACCAGGTTTGTGCTTGCCGATGTCGGGGCACAACTGGATGCCGATAATTTGCGTGGTTTGGCCACATCAATCCGCACTCAATCCGGTGAGGATTCTTTGGTCGTTGTTGTTGCCATCGTAGATTCGAAGATTTCACTAGTCGTAGCGGCTGGAAATTCAGCAATCAGCGCTGGTAATAAGGCTGGTGACTTGGTCAAGTTGGCCTCTGCAATCCTTGGCGGCGGTGGAGGCGGTAAGCCAGACCTAGCTCAGGGCGGCGGTTCCGAAGTGACGCTTCTCGCTGAGGCTCTAATGGCTATAGAGAAGGCAATTGTCTAGTTTCAGGTCAGGAAAGCGGATTGCTTTTGATTTTGGAATGTCTCGGGTCGGGGTGGCCTACTCAACATCCGACGGCATTCTTTGCTCACCCCTAATCACACTCCCCAACGACGAAGAACTAATGAGCAATGTTTCGGCGCTCCTAGCTCAGGAAGAGCCGTTTGAAATCTATGTCGGCTTGCCTCTAAATCTTCAAGGTCTGCGCACAGTGTCAACCGAAGCTGCTATATCGTTTGCAAACAGACTCGAGAGAGCCACTGGAGTGTCTGTGCGCATGGTGGATGAACGTCTAAGCACCAGGGGAGCCCAGGCTCAACTTCATGCCTCCGGCAAGAACACGCGTAATTCCAAATCGCTCATAGATGCTGCCGCTGCTACGCTGATTTTAGAGAGTGCAATAGCTTTCGAAAAGGCAACCGGCCGACTCCCAGGGAAAGAGACGTCTGAACTTAATGCGTAATCGTAAATTGTTAGCCATTATTTTGGCTGCGCTTTTGATCGTTGGACTAGGCTCCGCGTATCTCTTTCGAGCTCAGATTCGTGCTGCTATCGATACTGTTTCAGGTGTCGATTATTCCGGTTCCGGTAACGGCGAAATAGTCCTCGTTATTGAATCGGGGGATACCGGAGAAATTGTTGCACGGAAGCTCGTGGAACTAGGCGTCACGAAAGATTTTGGTTTCACATACAAGCGCATTCTGGCAACTAATCCCGCATTCGTGCCTGGTTCATTCAAGCTAAGGCTTGAGATGCCGGCGGACGATGCGCTGAGACTCATTTTTGATCCCGCAGCTCGGCAGGTTAATCGAGTGACGATTAAGGAAGGCCTTCGGATAGGAATCGTACTTAGGGAACTTTCGAAGGCTAGCGGTTTACCAGCGAGTGATTTTGAGGAGCTTTCATTGAAGCCTTTGGATTTCGGTCTACCGGGTTCTTTGCCAAGCCTCGAAGGTTATCTGTTCCCAGCAACATATGATTTGGAGCCAGGAGCAACTGCTAAGTCGATCCTCCAAATGATGGTCGACCGCATGGACGTAGAGCTTAAAAAGTTCGGGGTTGACGACGCTGATCGGCATCGTGTTCTAACACTCGCTTCAGTCATACAAAAAGAAGCCCGCCAAACACCAGATTTCTTCAAGGTTTCAAGAGTCTTTTTGAATCGAATCGATCAAGGAATGTTGTTGCAGTCAGATGCCACCGTAAGTTATGGCAGCGGCGGGACAACTGTCACTACGACTGATGCGGAACGAGCAGACAAGAACGGTTACAACACCTACGTCAATCCTGGCCTGCCGATAGGACCAATATCTGCTCCTGGCTCTGTTGCCATCGATGCCGCTCTCAATCCTGCAAGCGGAGACTGGCTGTACTTCTGCGCCGTCAATCTTGAAACTGGCGAGACAGTGTTCAGTCAGACTTTTGCTCAGCACGCCAAGGCTGTGAAGCAGTGGCAAGACTGGATGCGGGCGAATCCGGGCTGGAATGGCTAGCACACATTTGGCGGTTTTGGGCTCGCCTATAGAGCACTCGAAATCACCAGCCATACATGCTGCCGCCTACAATCAACTCGGCCTTGACTGGGACTACGGTCGATATCGCATTGAGGCCGATGAACTCGAGTCATTTTTGAGATTGCGCGACGAATCTTGGCGTGGACTCAGTCTGACCATGCCGCTGAAGGTAAAAGCTTTCGAGCTCTCCACACCAAGTTGTCCAGTTGCCTATGCCACCGGTGTTGTTAACACACTCTTACAAACCGAGGCCGGCTGGGAAGGTTACAACACGGACGGCTACGGTATTACTCAGGCTATTTCTCAACACACTCCTGTCCAGTTTGAAGAGGTGGCTATTCTTGGCTCGGGTGCAACCGCCATCACGGCAATCAATTCGATTAGGTACACATATCCGGATGCCAAAATCCGCGTATTCTCCCGAAGGCCTACATCAATCATGGGTTTAGATACTTCCCCGCTGGAGGAGTTTTTTGCTTCATCAATCCAACAGCTGACAGTTTCCACATTGCCTTCGTCCGTGGTGTTTCCAAAACTAGACGTCTCCCAAGAGGCCACCCTGTTTGATGTTTCATACGATCCATGGCCGTCAATCAATTCAAAGCACTGGCCACAAGAAAACCGTATAAGCGGCCTAGAGATGCTTGTCTGGCAGGCGGTCATTCAGATCCGAATTTTTCTACACGGAGACGGAACAGCAGTTTTACCAGACGAGGAGTCCGTTGTGAAGGCCATGAGATCGTCGGTTGGAATCTAAGGGCAGTCGTCTATGGAAGAATTGACTTTATGTTACGTTGGCTAACCGCAGGTGAATCGCACGGCCCTGAGCTGGTCGCTATTCTTGAGGGTCTCCCAGCTGGCGTTCCTTTAACCACTGCATCAATTCAAACTGGTTTAGCCCGGAGGCGACTCGGATTTGGTCGCGGTGCTCGTATGAAGTTTGAGCAAGACGAGGTTCGAATCAGCGGGGGAGTTCGACACGGACTCACCATGGGCGGGCCCGTAGCGATTTGTATTGGAAACACCGAGTGGCCAAAGTGGCAAGAGGTTATGTCCGCCGACCCTGTGGCACCCGAGTCACTTACCGGTGCTCGAGCGGAACCTCTAACAAGACCACGCCCTGGTCACGCCGATTTTACGGGTATGCAGAAGTTTGGATTTCTGGATGCTAGGCCAGTGTTAGAGCGCGCTAGCGCCCGAGAAACCGCCGCGCGCGTTGCCTTGGGTGAAGTTGCCAGAAGCTTCTTGTCGTCGCTAGGAATCAATCTCGTCACTCACACAGTCGGGATCGGATTGATCGAAGCCGGGCGTGACATAAAAAGACCTGGTGTGACTGACGTCGAAGCGATTGACGCCGACGAGTTGCGCTGCTTTGATGCAGTCCTTTCAAAGGCCATGTACCAGGAGGTGGAAACCGCTCACAAGGAAGGCGACACTCTCGGTGGCGTAACCGAGACAGTTGTTTACGGATTACCGCCAGGTTTAGGTTCTTTCTCACACTGGGATCGTCGTTTAGATTCTCAACTTGCAGCTGCGGTCATGGGCGTCCAGGCCATAAAAGGCGTTGAGATCGGGGATGGTTTCGAAACCGCTCGACGTCGAGGTTCTGCCGCGCACGATGAACTGGCCAGAGACTCTTCTGGCGTTACCCACCGAGAAACAGACCGTGCCGGCGGCATCGAAGGCGGTATGTCAAATGGTTCGCCGTTGGTTGTTCGCGCTGCCATGAAACCAATTTCTACTGTACCCAGGGCCCTTTCCACCATTGACGTTGCAACTGGGGAAGGTGCAAAAGCACACCACCAACGTAGTGACGTTTGCGCAGTGCCGGCTGCTGGGGTAGTCGTTGAGGCCATGATTGCTCTGGTTTTGGCAAACAGTGTTCTCGAGAAGTGCGGCGGCGACAGTCTCCGTGAAACCAAGCGCAACCTTGAATCGTACCTGTTAAACATTCCCGAGGTCTTGGCATCAGAAATCGTGCGGGATGTCTAAAACCGGTGCAATCGTGCTGGTTGGTCCAATGGGTGTAGGAAAGACCACCATTGGGAAGAAGCTTGCCAAATTACTTCAACTGCCTTTCGTCGATACGGATCAGATGATTGTCCGCCAGCATGGGGAGATTCCTAAAATTTTCGAATCGATTGGAGAGGCTGGATTTCGTTCAATTGAAGAGGAGACTGTTTTGACAGCAATCTCCGCGCCCGCTGTGGTTGCAACCGGCGGGGGAGCTGTTCTATCGTCAGTTACCCGGATTGCGCTCACTCAAACACAAGTCGTCTACCTATCGACAGACGGAAATCACATGTCTTCGCGACTCAGCAGCGGTTCAAGACCACTTCTGCAAAACGGCATGCATGACTGGCGAAAGATTTACGAATCTCGTCGTTCCCTTTACGAGCAGGTAGCTGATTTCACAGTTGACACATCAAAACTCCCTTTGAAGGCCATTGTCGAGATTATTCGAGAAAGATTGAAGTTAGATGTCTGAAACAACTCGAATTGGCGTTTCCGGAGAAACTAGCTACGACGTGCTAATTGGGCGTTCGATGTTGAACGATATTCGGCCAATCCTTGGCCCTTTAGCGCAAAAGGTACTTCTAATCCATCCAATCGGATTGCAAGCCAGTGCCGATCTATTAGCTGAAACCTTGCGGGCTGATGGGCTTGAAGTGATTCAGGCAGGAGTTTCCGACGGAGATGATGCCAAACGGGTTGAGGTTGCAGCATGGTGCTGGGGCATCCTTGGGAAGAGTGAGTTCAGCAGGAGCGACACAGTTATCGGATTCGGTGGAGGTGCAACAACAGACCTGGCTGGTTTCGTTGCCGCTACTTGGCTTAGAGGCATTGCCTACATAGCAATTCCAACTACTTTGCTCGGTATGGTTGATGCGGCCGTTGGCGGAAAGACTGGTCTCAACACGGCGGAAGGTAAGAATCTAGTTGGCGCTTTCTACGCGCCTAAGGCGGTGGTCTGCGATCTTGACGCCTTGTCTACGTTGCCTCGAAATGAACTGATTTCCGGTTTTGCCGAGGTCGCCAAGTATGGATTCATTGCCGACGAGCGAATTCTTAAGCTTTTGGAAAGCAACTTGGAAGTCGCCACAAACACTGAATCGGCTGAGTTCAGGGAGATTGTTGAACGTTGCGTGGCGGTAAAGGCGAGGGTTGTCTCTTCAGATTTCAAAGAGAGCGGCGAGCGCGAGATTCTTAATTACGGTCATACTCTTGGCCACGCAATCGAGTTTGTTGAAAAGTTCCAGTGGCGACACGGAGCTGCCATTTCGGTTGGCATGATGTACGCCGCCCAGCTTGGGCTTTTGGCAGGAAATACACCGGTGTCGTTGGTGGATCGTCAAGAGAGTCTTTTCAAGGCTCTCGGGTTGCCAACCACGTATAGAGGCGGGCGTTTTTCTCAGCTGCTAGTGGCCATGAAACGAGACAAAAAATCTCGAGCGGGAACTTTGCGTTTTATTACTCTGGATGGCATTGGTAAGCCGAGGGTTCTTACCGCTCCAACTCAAGAATCAATGGTCGCTGCATACGGCGAAATCACCGCTCGAAACCGATAATCTATTCACATGCGTAAAGTCTTGGTCCTCAATGGCCCCAACCTGTCACTGCTTGGATCTCGCGAGCCTGACATATACGGTTCTATGAGCCTTGGAGACATTGAAGCTCAGGTATCTGAAGTTGGACGTGAAATGGGGCTAGAAATTGACTTCCGGCAGACGGATTCTGAATCTGTGCTAGTCGGTTGGCTCCACGAAGCCGCGTCTCAAGGCAACGATGTAGTAATCAATCCTGCAGCATTCACGCACTACTCTTATGCTCTCCGAGACGCCTGCGCACACCTAACCAGCAGTGGAGTCAAACTCATTGAGGTTCACATTAGCAATCCTCATGCTCGTGAAAAATTCCGTCACAATTCGGTCATCAGTGGCGTTTCTACTGGCGTCATCGCCGGTCTCGGCCTGAAGGGCTATCTTCTTGCCCTCGGAGCCATCGTTTAGCAACTTCAGGCTAAACTTAGACACAACAATCCCACTCAATTAGCGAGGCATTTTCGTGGCAACTTCAAACGACCTAAAAAACGGTATGGTTCTAAACATCGACGGACAGCTTTGGGCTGTGATCGAGTTTCAGCATGTTAAGCCAGGTAAAGGTCCAGCCTTCGTTCGAACCAAGCTGAAGAGCGTCATGTCTGGAAAAGTCGTAGACAAGACTTTCAACGCTGGCACCAAGGTGGAAACAGCTAATGTCGACAAGCGCGACATGGAATATCTCTACAACGATGGCTCGTCGTTTATTTTCATGGACAAGACCAATTACGAACAAGTCGAATTGAGTCCTGAGGTTGTCGGCGACGCCTCTGGGTACCTATTGGAGAACCAGGCTGCTACTGTAGCTCTTCACGAGGGTAACCCAATCTACGTTGAACTACCATCGTCAGTCGTTCTGACAATCACTTACACCGAGCCTGGTCTTCAGGGCGATCGTTCAACCGGTGGTACCAAGCCAGCCACGCTAGAAACCGGTCTTGAGATTCAGGTCCCTCTATTCGTTGACAACAACACTCGAGTGAAAGTCGACACCAGAACTGGCGAATACCTCGGCCGCGAACGCGACTAAGGTGAGTTCAAGATCCAAGGCTCGTAAGCGCGCCGTCGACGCAATCTTTGCAGCCGACCTTAGAAAAGTGTCTCCAGAGATTCTTCTAGAGCAAACTCGCGAACAGGTCGCCGAGCGTCAAAACCAAGACGAAATCTTCGGTTACGCAACTCAAATTGTTCAGGGTGTCATAGATAACTATGACGAGATAGACGAATTGCTCGAGTCTTTCTCCGAGGGGTGGTCGATCGAACGCATGCCTAATGTTGACCGAGCGATTTTGCGTGTTGCAATCTGGGAGATTCTTCATTCAGGTAACCCTGCGCCAGTTGTAGTTAGCGAAGCTGTGGAACTTGCAAAAGAATACTCAACCGAAGAGTCTGGTGGGTTTATTAACGGTTTACTCTCGCGAGTTGCTGGAACCCGTAAGGCTCTATAGTTAGAATCAACACATACATCCTTTAATACCGTCCAGTGAGGCGGAGAAGGAGGTGGGCGTGTCTTCACGCACCGTCTTGGCTAGCAGCGACATCGATCGCGCTGTAACTCGCATCTCTCACGAAATCGTCGAGGGTAATCGCGGAACCAACAACTTAGTTCTCTTGGGCATCCCTACGCGCGGCGTTTGGCTAGCCGAGCGCATTGCCAAAGCCATTTCAGCGACTTACCCAGAATTCGACCCGCAAGCAAACACGGGCCGGCTTGACGTCACTATGTTTCGAGACGATTTAGCCAGTAGAGCAAACCGAGTAGTCACAGAGAGTGTTCTGCCTGCTTCCGGAATTGCTGGGAAAACAGTCGTTTTGGTTGACGATGTTCTTTTCAGCGGTCGAACCGTCAGAGCAGCTTTGGATGCCTTGGGTGACTTCGGTCGTCCTAGTTCTGTTCGACTAGCGGTCCTAGTGGACCGTGGTCATCGCGAACTACCGATTCGTGCGGACTATGTCGGAAAAAACCTCCCTACATCTTTAGATGAGAGAATCAACGTTCGTCTAAATGAATCGGACGAGGAAAACTCGGTGGTGATCGAGGGATGAATCTAAGGCATTTCATTTCGGCAAGCGACCTGTCTCGTGAAGATGCAATCGCTCTCATGGACACCACACATGAAATGTCCCAGGTCGGCGAAAGAGATGTCAAAAAACTCCCAAGCCTACGAGGGCGCACTGTAGTCAACTTGTTCTACGAAGACTCCACAAGGA
>JBFYOM010000005.1:0-27432 GCA_041303805.1 Micrococcales bacterium | reverse complement strand
GCTAAGGGTGACCGCGACGAACTTGCCATTCAGGCCGCTACCGAACTCGGTGCCACCGCAGTTGTTCCGTGGCAAGCCAATCGATGCGTCTCTAAGTGGGAAGGCCCCAAGATTGCCAAAGGTGTTAAGCGCTGGCAAACGATTGTTACCGAAGCTGCCAAGCAGTCGCTGAGAGTATGGACTCCAAAGGTTGAGAATCCTGTTTCAACTTCCGAACTGGCCCTTTTGGTTCCCAAATTTGATCATTTCCTGGTGCTGGATCCAACCGCTTCAACCGCGTTCAAGTCAAAGCTGCCGCTCTCAGGGACTGTGGCAATAGTAGTTGGACCGGAAGGTGGCATTGACTCGGCTGAACTGGGTACCCTTGATGCCGCTGGCGCCGTTAGAGTTCACTTGGGTTCCGGCATCCTCAGAACTTCTACAGCGGGGTTGGCGGCAATTTCGTCACTAATGGCATTCGGCGGCGCTTGGGATTTACGCGGAATAGACTAGCAACCATGAGTGAATGCGTATTCTGCAAGATTGTGGCGGGGGAGTTGCCTGCAACCTTGGTTGCTGAGACTGAGCTATCAATCGCTTTCAATGACCGTCACCCCAGGCAGGCTATTCACGTCTTGGTTGTCCCAAAGAAGCACTTCTCCGATGTTGCCGATCTTGCAAATTCCGACGATGCTTCGCTGGTAGACCTTATGAAACTCGGTGCAAAGGTTGCAGAAACTCTTAGCACCGGCTCATTTAGATTCCAGTTCAATACCGGTGCTGAGGCTGGTCAAACCGTCTTTCACGCTCACGGACACATCACCAGCCGCACTCCAAGGGTCGAATGAAACCAGAATCCACCGGCTTGGTTGAAGTATCTATAGAAAATTCGACACCTGAAATTTTTGGACCTGGCGATGTCTTACTAAAAGAGTTAGAAGCTCAGTTCGCTGGTCTTAGTGTTTTGGCTCGTGGCGGGGTGATTACGCTCAAAGGCTCAGCAGCTGATTGCGAGTCGGCGCGAAGAATCATCGAACAGCTTAGCGATTTGTCGGCAACCGGTTTTAGATTGGGCACCGACGAAATTAGGCAATCAACCAACATGGTTGCTCGCAACCAAAGTGCGAAGCCTGCAGAGATCTTGAGTCAATCGATTCTCAGCTCAAAGGGCAAGAGTATTCGACCAAAGACTTTGGGGCAAAAGGCCTACGTTGACGCCATTGACACCAATACGATTGTGTTCGGCATCGGGCCAGCCGGAACTGGCAAGACGTACCTGGCCATGGCTAAGGCCGTGCAAGCCCTCCAGCGCAAGGAAGTTTCAAGAATCATCCTGACTCGTCCCGCGGTTGAGGCGGGAGAGCGACTTGGTTTTCTACCGGGCACACTCAACGACAAGATCGACCCTTATTTGCGACCCCTTTTCGACGCCCTACACGAGATGCTCGACCCAGAGACCATTCCAAAACTTATGACCTCGGGAACTATTGAGGTTGCACCACTTGCCTACATGCGCGGCCGCACTCTAAATGATGCGTTCGTGATTCTTGACGAGGCTCAAAACACGACTCCAGAGCAGATGAAGATGTTCCTAACTCGTCTCGGCTTCAATTCCAAGATGATTGTTACCGGCGACGCGACTCAAATCGATTTACCTGGAGGTTTATCGGGATTGAAAACCGCGGTAGCTGCTTTGAAAGGTGTGAAAGACATGCATTTCGCATATCTCACTTCCGAAGACGTGGTTCGTCACGCGCTGGTTGCTCGAATTGTTGAAGCCTATGGAAATTTTGAAAGTCAAAACCAGTCGAAGGGCAAAAAGTCTTGACCGTTGAAATAAATAATGAGTCTGACCAGAAAATCGACGAGGCAAGAGTTTTAGCCTTGGCAAGTTTTGCTCTAGATCAGATGAGAATTCATCCAGAAGCAGAGTTGGCAATTCAGTTTGTAAACGAAGACACCATGACCAATCTGCACGTGCAATGGATGGACGAGCCTGGGCCAACCGATGTTCTATCTTTTCCGATGGATGAACTTAGACCCGGAACCGAACTGGAGGTTAGTCCAGCTGGCCTTTTAGGTGACATTGTTATCTGCCCTCAGGTTGCCGCCACTCAAGCGGTTGTCGCCTCACATGAGACCATCAACGAGATTCTCCTGCTAACTACTCACGGTATTTTGCACCTGCTGGGTTTTGATCACGCAGAGCCAGACGAGGAGCTTGAGATGTTTGGGCTTCAAAAAGAAATCTTGGCCAAGTTCTACGAGAAAGAGAAATAACAATGAATTTGTTTACCGTTTTAGGTGCGGTGGCAGTCGGTGTTGCAGTGCTTCTGTTCTCTGTTCTGGCAGCCGCCATGAAGCGAGATTTGAATGAGTTCTCTCGGCAAGAGTCTTTAGGGTTCATAAGGCTTTCACTCGTCGGAGCATTTGCCGTCCTTCTGTCGCAGAGCGTTAGCCCGTTGAACTGGGCATGGTGGCTGGAAAGCCTTGCGGCCCTTGGTGGCACCGGATTGCTGCTGATTCTGACGCAGGTTTTTGCCAAGGCATATGGGCAATCTAAATTTGGTCAATCCATTGCCAAGACTTTCAAACCTCTGGTCCGTTCAATAGACATTGCGTTCACCCCGATTGCATCCAAGGCTGAGCCTGCTCCGGAAGAGTTCGAGCAGGAGTTCATCGAATCGGTTGAGGATTTCGGTGAAACCGTGGTTCGCGAGATTATGGTTCCGCGAATTGACATGGAAACCGTGGCTTCTGACACCAAGCTAGACGCAACTCTGAAAGATTTCATGAGTTCGGGTTTCTCAAGACTTCCGGTGCGCGGCAAGAACATCGATGATCTAGTTGGGGTTCTGTATCTGAAGGATGTCGCTCGCGCCTTCACTGATAACCCGAATTCTCTGCAAGACCTAACAGCAGGGAAACTTGCCAGAAAACCGATGCTGGTTCCAGACTCAAAACCTGTCGACGACCTTCTGAAGCAGATGCAGATCAGCGCAACACACGTGGCAATCGTTATCGATGAGTATGGAGGCGTTGCCGGACTGGTCACCATGGAAGACGTCATCGAAGAATTGGTTGGTGAAATCAACGATGAATACGACCGTGAGCGTCCAGACATCGAGGAACTTGGTCCGGGGAGCTACCGGGTGTCGGCTAAGTCCTCCATTTTCGAATTAGGTGAACACATTGGCCTTGATCTCGAAGATGAGGACATCGACAGCGTCGGCGGTTTGCTCACCAAGTTATTAGGTCGGTTACCTCGAGGGGGAGACCAAGCTCACCAGTCTGGTGTGACTTTGCTTGCCGAACGATTTGAAGGTCGAGACCGTAGATTGGTCACCGTGCTAGTCACCGTCGACCCTGAGGTGCTAGCCATGAAGGATTCTCAATGACAACTTTCCGATCCGGCTTCGTTACTTTTGTCGGCAGGCCGAATGTCGGCAAATCCACACTGACGAATGCCTTGGTCGGGGAGAAAGTCGCAATCACCAGCGCCAAACCGCAAACTACAAGACGTGCTATTCGCGGAATTGCTAACCGTGACAGCGGCCAATTGATTTTGGTTGATACGCCAGGGCTTCACCGTCCGCGCACTCTCTTGGGTGAGCGCCTAAACAGCCTTGTAGAAACAACACTTGGAGATGTCGATGTCATTTGCCTCTGCATACCGGCAAACGAAAAGATCGGACCCGGTGATTCATTTATAAATGAGCAGTTGTCAAAATATGGTCGAAAGAAGTTAGTCGCCATTGTCACCAAGTGCGAACTAGTTTCCCGCGATCGACTTGCAGAGCAATTGCAGGCCGTTTCGGATCTTCGAAACTGGCAAGCCGTGATTCCTGTTTCTGCGGTGTCAGGAGAGCAAATCGAAGTGCTTGCTGAGCTGCTGATCGATTTACTGCCCGAGTCTGAGGCGCTGTACCCACTAGAAATGACCACAGATGAGTCCATGGAACAACGTATCTGTGAACTGATTCGTGAGTCCGCTCTCGAGGGTGTCCACGACGAACTTCCACACTCCTTGGCCGTCACAATCGATGAAATGGGAGAGCGGGCCGATGGTTCGCTCTATGACATCTATGCAAACGTCTGGGTTGAACGAGATTCACAAAAGGGAATCATCATCGGTAAGGGTGGTTCCAGACTCAAAGACGTGGGTTCAAAGTCGCGCGCTGAGATTGAAAAACTTCTCGGGCGTAAGGTGTTCCTTGGGATTCGAGTAAAAGTTTCACAGGATTGGCAAAGGGACCCCAAGGCGCTCGGACGGCTCGGGTTCTAGGTTTCGGTGCTAACCTAAAAGCATGTTCTCCCTGCTCCTGCTTACTCGCCGCGACGAGGCTTAATCTAGCCACAGCTCGTCGCGGGGTTTTCGTCGGATTGCTAGATAAAAACCAAATCTTTTCAGGAGCCCAAAATGAGAAACCAACAGAAGCCATCGGGAATGCCGGTTCACAAATATGAACCGTTCCAAAAACAAATTTCAGTAAACCTTCCAGATCGAACCTGGCCAGCCAAGACAATTGAGAAGGCGCCGATCTGGTGTGCTGTCGATCTTCGCGACGGCAATCAGGCACTGATTGACCCGATGAGCCCAGAGCGAAAGCTCAAGATGTTCAAGCTGCTGGTCAACATGGGTTACAAGGAGATTGAAGTCGGTTTCCCTAGCGCCAGCCAGGCGGACTTTGATTTCGTGAGGTTGCTAATCGAGGACGGTCACATCCCAGACGACGTCGTGATTCAAGTATTGACCCAGGCCCGCGACCACCTGATCGAAAAAACTTATGAGTCTCTAGTTGGCTCAAAGCAAGCGGTAGTCCATTTCTACAATTCGACCTCGGTGCTTCAGCGTCGAGTGGTTTTCAACCAAGACAAAGTCGGTATCAAGGAGATTGCGCTCCACGCCGCTCGCAAGTGCAAAGAATTGGAGTCGACTCTTCCCGGTACCACTGTGTACTACGAGTACTCTCCCGAGAGTTACACCGGCACGGAGCTGGAATATGCTGTTGAGGTCTGCAACGCTGTCGTCGAGATTATCAGCCCAACCCCTGATCACAAGATGATTCTCAACCTTCCGGCCACGGTCGAAATGTCAACGCCAAACGTTTACGCCGATTCAATCGAGTGGATGAGTCGCAACATTACTAAACGCGATAGCGTTCTAATTTCGCTGCACCCTCACAATGACCGAGGAACCGCAGTTGCGGCTGCCGAACTCGGCTATCTTGCCGGGGCTGATCGCATCGAGGGCTGTTTGTTTGGAAACGGCGAGCGCACCGGCAATGTTGATCTGGTCACTCTCGGCCTAAACCTGTTCAGCCAGGGTATTGATCCGCACATCGATTTCTCAAACCTCGACGAGATTAAACGCACAGTCGAATACTGTAACCAACTGCCAGTGCCGGAACGCGCTCCCTACGGCGGAGATTTGGTTTACACAGCATTCTCTGGGTCGCACCAGGACGCAATCAAAAAGGGTTTCGAGCGGATGGAGCAAGAGGCCAAGAGTTCCGGAGTTACAGTGGACGATCTGGTCTGGGCGGTCCCTTATCTTCCAATCGACCCCAAAGACGTCGGCCGTTCCTACGAAGCCGTGATCAGGGTCAATTCGCAATCTGGCAAGGGTGGCGTTGCCTATCTTTTGAAGAGCGATCACTCTCTAGATTTGCCTAGAAAGCTTCAAATCGAATTCTCGCGGGTTGTTCAGAACAAGACCGATCAGGACGGCGGAGAGGTATCAAGTGAACAACTGTGGGACATCTTCACCGACGAGTACCTTCCATCCACTGAGGTATCAAACAAGTGGGGTCGTTTCGAACTTCGCAAGGTTGCCACCAATAGCAACATGGACGGCGCGGTGGACATCGAAGTCGTCCTAAGAGATGGAACTTCTGAGGTCTCTAAGCGCGGTACGGGAAACGGTCCGATTTCGGCGTTCATCGACGTCCTCGGTCAGTTGGGATGTCAGGTTAGATTACTCGACTATGTTGAACACACGCTCTCTGCGGGTGGCGATGCTCAGGCTGCCGCATATATCGAGCTGGAAATCGGCAACACGACACTTTGGGGCGTTGGAATCGATGGTGACATTGCTACGGCGTCCTTGAAAGCTCTGATTTCGGCTGTGAATCGCAGCCTTCGCTAGCCAATGCCTGTCTACCGCGATGAAGCTGTGGTAATCCGAACCCACAAATTGGGGGAGGCTGACCGAATTGTGACCATGCTTTCTCGGTACCACGGGCTGATTAGGGCGGTCGCTAAGGGTGTTCGTCGAACCACATCAAAGTTTGGTTCCCGACTCGAACCGTTCATGGTGATCGACGTTCAATTGCATGAGGGGCGAAACCTGGACACAGTAAATCAGGTTGAATCTTTGAACGCTTACGGCGGACAGATCATTGATGATTACCCGAGCTTTACCGCAGCCACAGCAATGGTCGAAACGGCTGAGAAATTGGCTGGTGGTGAAACCACTCCTCAACAGTATCTTCTGCTGGTGGGAGGCCTGAGAGCGTTGGCCAATCGTGATCACGACTCCAGTCTGGTCCTCGACTCATATTTACTAAGAGCCCTTGCAGTGGCTGGTTGGGCACCGAACTTCACCGAGTGTGCGAGATGTGGAAAGCCAGGTTTGCACAAAGATTTTGTTTTGCAAGCCGGAGGGATGGTTTGTGAAGACGATCGCATTGCGGGATCAGTAAAACTGGATGAAGAATCGGCAAAACTTCTTGGGGCTCTACTGGCTGGAGATTGGGAGTTCGCGGATCAAACCAGCCAAACTGCTCGCACCAAAGCTTCCGGCGTCGTTGCAGCATATTCACAGTGGCACATTGAACGCGGGCTAAAATCACTACAACATGTCGAACGTACCTAAATTCAATCAAGTGCCAACGCACGTTGCCATCGTTATGGATGGAAACGGTCGATGGGCGAATGAACGCGGGCTAACCAGGGTCGAAGGCCACAAGGCTGGCGAATTAGCGCTCCTTGATGTTGTTGAAGGCGCCATCCAGGCTGGAGTCAAATACTTAACTGTTTACGCTTTCTCAACCGAGAACTGGAAGCGTTCTCCTGAGGAAGTTCGTTTCCTGATGGGTTTCAACCGAGAGGTGTTGCAACGACGCAGAGATACACTTCATGGCTGGGGCGTTCGAATTCGTTGGGCTGGGCGCCGTCCGAAGCTTTGGGCGAGTGTAATTCAAGAACTGCAAGACGCCGAGAAACTGACTGAACGTAATAAGGTGCTCACCCTGACGATGTGCGTGAACTATGGCGGTCGCATCGAGTTAGTCGATGCCATAAATCAAATCACTGAGGACGTTGCCTCTGGAAAGTTACGATCTGGGAGTCTTACCGAAAAGACCGTTCAGCGCTATCTGCAGACCCCGCACTTGCCGGATGTCGACCTTTTCTTGCGTTCCTCTGGAGAGAAGCGAACCTCAAATTTCTTACTTTGGCAATCGGCTTACGCCGAGTTTCACTTCGACGAAACCCTTTGGCCAGACTTCCGCCGCGAACACCTCTGGGAAGCCATCGCCGAGTTTGGCAATCGATCGAGACGCTTCGGCAAGGCAATCGACAGCCCAAAAGGTCACCCTTCTAAGTAGAATTGGGGTTACACACAATTCGGTCTACATCCAGTAAACCGATAGAAACCTGGAGTTCAAGTGGCCACCCCAAACCGTCTAGATTCGGTAATCTCACTCGCGAAACGTCGAGGATTCGTATTTCAAGCTGGAGAAATCTATGGCGGTAGCCGTTCCGCCTGGGATTACGGGCCACTCGGCGTTGAACTCAAAGAGAACATCAAAAAGCAGTGGTGGAGAACCATGGTTCAAAGCCGCGAAGACGTCGTCGGTCTTGATTCTTCGGTCATCTTGCCACGCAAGGTCTGGGAAGCGTCCGGACACGTTCGCGAGTTCTCCGACCCGCTGATTGAATGCACCAGTTGCCACAAACGTTTCCGCCAAGACCACCTCGAGGAAGCCTTCGAAGAGAAGAAGGGTCGAGCTCCAGCCAGTATGGCCGACATCGCTTGCCCTAACTGTGGTGGCAAAGACATCTGGACCGAACCGAAAGCTTTCAACGGTCTACTTCAAACCTTCCTTGGGCCGGTTGCTGCCGAAGAAGGGCTGCACTACCTAAGACCTGAAACCGCTCAAGGTATCTTCGTGAACTTCGCCAACGTTCTGGGTGCAGCTCGCATGAAGCCACCATTCGGAATCGGTCAAATCGGTAAATCGTTCCGTAACGAAATCACTCCAGGAAACTTCATCTTCAGAACTCGCGAGTTCGAGCAGATGGAAATGGAGTTCTTCGTAGAGCCAGGCACCGACGAACAGTGGCACGACTACTGGATCGAACAGCGCATGAATTGGTATACCGACCTGGGTATCAACCCAGATAACCTTCGTCTCTATGAGCATGCTAAAGAGAAGCTTTCGCACTATTCAAAGCGCACCGTAGACATCGAGTACAAGTTCGGATTCCCAGGCAGTGAGTTTGGCGAACTCGAAGGCATCGCGAACCGCACCGACTTCGACCTCACCACTCACTCTCGAGAGTCGGGAACCGACCTGAGCTATTTCGATCAGAATAAGAACGAACGCTGGACTCCATACGTAATTGAGCCAGCTGCTGGTTTGACCAGATCGCTAATGGCTTTCCTAGTTGATGCTTACTACGAAGATGAGGCACCAAACACCAAGGGTGGCGTTGACACCAGAACTGTACTCCGCCTGGACTACCGATTGGCACCGATTAAGGCCGCCGTTCTTCCGCTCAGCCGCAATGATGAGCTATCTCCGGTGGCGCGCGATTTGTCGCAGGAACTCCGCGGCTATTGGAATATTGATTTCGATGATTCCGGTGCGATTGGCCGCCGCTACCGTCGTCAGGATGAAATTGGAACGCCGTTCTGCATCACCGTCGACTTTGAAACCCTCGAAGACAAGGCGATCACCGTTCGCGAGCGCGACAGCATGAAGCAGGAGCGAGTCTCTCTCGACAAACTGCGCGGCTACCTAGCAGAACGACTACTCGGCTAAGCCACGTGACCCAGGTCAGCCAAAAGCCAGCACTCCAGTACGGGAAACTTGCCATCGCAACTCCCGTAGTGCTTGCGCCTATGGCCGGCATCACCAACACTGCTTTCCGAAGACTCTGTAGGGAGTTTGGTGGAGGGCTATTCGTGTCTGAAATGGTTACCTCTAGAGCGTTGGTTGAGCGAACTGAGGAATCCCTGCGACTGGTCGGCCATCACGAAAGCGAAGACATTCGGTCGGTTCAGCTCTATGGCGTCGATCCGAAGACTATCGCCGAGGCAGTGACCATGCTGGTTGCCGAAAATCGGGCAGATCACATTGACCTCAACTTCGGTTGCCCAGTGCCCAAAGTAACCCGCAAAGGTGGGGGAGCAGCACTTCCTTGGAAGTCTGACCTATTCTCGGCGATTGTTTCGGCTGCGGTAAAAGCAGCTGGTGACATTCCACTCACAGTGAAAATGCGTAAGGGTATCGATGCCGATCACCTCACCTATCTTGATGCCGGAAAGGCAGCCAGAGACGCCGGAGTTACCGCTATTGCTTTGCATGGGCGAACCGCAAGCGATTACTACAGTGGCAACGCCGACTGGGGATCGATTGCCAATTTGCGTGAAGCTCTTCCAGACGTTCAGGTGCTAGGAAACGGCGACATCTGGTCGGCGGGCGATGCCATCCGGATGATGCGCGAGACCGGTGTAGACGGAGTGGTCGTGGGGCGCGGTTGTCTGGGACGACCATGGCTTTTCGGCGACCTCCAGGCTGCCTTTGACGAGTACCAGCGAGACCCTACTTCGGAGGCCGCGGTAAACCCAATTCAGCCGAATCTCGGTGAGGTTGCCGACGCCTTCAAGCGCCACACGGAACTGCTTGTTGAGTTCTTTGAAAGTGAAATGCACGCTTGTCGAGACATCCGAAAGCACGTTGCCTGGTACTTCAAGGGATACCCGGTCGGCGGCGACTTTAGGGCCGCTCTGGCTCAGGTTGAATCACTTTCACACATGGACGAGATCTTGAGTACCTTAGACCGCTCTCAGCCTTATCCGGGGGAAGAGGCCGAGGGTCCGCGTGGCCGTCTCGGTGGAGCAAAGGTTTGCTCGCTACCGGAGAACTGGCTCGATTCAAGGTCGCTCGATTTCAAGGCCAGCACCATTCTCCTGGATGCTGAAATCGGGGTGTCCGGTGGTTAGCCTGCCCCCAATTGGCTACTGCCTTATTGATGAAGAGCGAATGCTCACTGAGGTGAGAAGTGGTCAACAACGACGTAACGAATTCAGTCGAGATCGAGCTCGAGTTCTTCATTCCTCTGCGCTTCGCCGGCTAGGAGCTAAAACGCAAGTGTTGTCACCGTCGGTTGGCGATTTCGCAAGAACTCGACTGACACATTCTCTCGAAGTTGCTCAGGTCGGTCGCGAGATGGCCGGAACTCTCGGCATCGACCCTGATTTGGTCGACATGGCTTGCCTAGCTCACGATTTGGGCCACCCGCCATTCGGTCACAACGGAGAAAAAGCCTTGAACGACTGGGCTACAGACTTTGGTGGGTTTGAAGGAAACGCTCAAACACTTCGGTTACTCACTCGAATCGAACCAAAGGTTTTCAGAGAAGACGGGTCACCACTCGGGTTGAACCTAACTCGCGCCTCGCTGGATGCTGCCTGCAAGTACCCTTGGTCCAGAGAGACGGCCGTATTTGATGATGGTGGGGGAGCCATGTCAAAGAAATTCGGCGTTTATAAAGATGACCTGCCAGTGTTCAACTGGATGAGGCTAGGCGCTCCAGCTCGACGAAAGAGCATCGAAGCCCAAGTCATGGATTTTGCCGACGACGTCGCGTATTCGGTTCACGATTACGAAGACGCTATCGTCGAGGGGTTTATCAACCTCAATGAAGTGAACCGATCTGGTTCCAGAGACCAACTTATTGGAGATATGCTGCTCTGGGCTGGATCTTCTCAAGACTCCGATTCTCTAGATGCCGCACTAACTCGGCTGCAGGCCTTGAACGAGTGGATCCTCGAATTTGATGGTTCAGACCGAGCTCACGGCGATTTGAAGAACCTAACCAGCGCCCTAATTGGCTCTTTTGTCTCACGAACGGTAGACGCGACAGTGCAGCAGACCTCGGGCCTTTTGGCCAGGTATCGAGCCAGCGTCGTGGTTCCCGTCGAGGTTGACTCCGAGATTGCAGTTCTCAAGGGTCTGGTTTCCTCGTTTCTCATGTCTAAAGAATCTAGACAGCCCTACTACGACCGACAGCGAGAATTACTTACCGAACTTGCTGAGGCACTATTGGCCGCGAACGGCAAGTACTTGGATAACTATTGTTCCCTTGCTTGGGAGTCAGCGAACGACGACGAGGCCAAGCATCGCGTTATCGTAGACCAGATTGCATGTCTAACGGATCAAGGTGCTATCAAGTTACATGACGAGATCGTTGGGGGTATCTAATGGCTAAGCGAATTCCTCAGTCGGATATCGACGAAGTTCTTTCTAGAGTTTCTATCGTCGACATAGTCGGCGATTATGTTGCGCTCAAATCGAGCGGGAACGGTGAGTTCAAGGGGCTTTGCCCCTTTCATGGAGAGAAATCTCCCTCGTTCGGTGTTTCAGCGACGAAAAACCTTTGGCACTGCTTCGGATGTGGCGAGGGCGGCAATCTCTTCCAATTTCTTAATCGAATCGACTCCCTAAATTTTGTCGAGGCAGTTGAGAAATTGGCTGCTCGTGTTGGCTACACCCTCAACTACGAGGAAGGTGGCGAGGTCAATCCGAATAATGCGATTCGTGCCCGAATCCTTGAAGCAAATCAGTTTGCAGCCAAGTTCTTCGAGGAGCGACTCAGTGACTCCGAGGCAGAACCTGGGCGCGAATTCCTGAAAAGTAGGGGTTTTGACCAAGCTGCAGCCAAGCATTTCGGCGTTGGGTGGGCGCCAAAGGGTTGGTCTGGTTTGACAGAGCACCTAAAGGGTCTTGGATTTTCCGATGATGAACTAGTCGCGGCAGCGCTTGCCGGCAAGAAAGACAAAGGCGCCTACGATCGCTTTAGAGGCCGCCTCATCTGGCCAATTAAGGATGTCACAAACGCGGTAATCGGTTTCGGCGCAAGAAAGATTTTCGAAGAAGACCAGGGGCCAAAGTATCTCAACACCTCAGAGACTCCGGTTTACCGAAAGTCCCAAGTCCTTTACGGCATCGACCTTGCAAAGCGAGAAATCTCTAAGAATCAGCAGGTCGTTGTGGTTGAGGGTTACACCGACGTCATGGCTTGCCATCTAGCCGGGGTAACCACGGCGGTTGCCACCTGCGGAACAGCTTTTGGCGACGAACACATCAAGATCATCAATCGCATTTTGGTTACCGATGCCACGAAGCCAGCCGAAGTTATCTTCAACTTCGACCCCGACGAAGCCGGACAAAAGGCCGCAATGCGGGCATTCGCCTCCGCGCAGAAATTCAACGCACTGACCTACATAGCCATTGGCCCCGACGGGCTAGACCCCTGTGATCTTCGCAAAGAGCGAGGCGATAGTTCAATTCTCGACATGATGGCTGCTAAACGGCCGCTCGTTGAGTTCGCTATTGAGCGTTCGATATCGAAGTTTGACGTTGCTTCTCGTGAGGGTCAGATCGCCGCGGTAAGAGCTGCGGCTCCCATAGTGGCTCAAATCCAAGATTCGATACTAAGAACCAGCTACGAGAAGTATCTTTCGGAGATTACCCTGGTTGATCGTTCTGCAGTGAATCAAGTGGTCTCTGAAGCCGCTAAGGGAGTTCGCAGGGAATTTATAAGTGGGGAAGAGGCTAAGGCTGATTCTCCGGTCGTTGATGCAGCGCTGCCACCAGTAAACCTGAACGATCCAATCAATCGTCAAGAGCGTTGGCTTCTAGAGGTCGTTGCTCAACTGCCGAATGTAATTGACCCGCAAGTTCTCAAAAGAGTCTTCCGAATCTATTTCTCGGCACCAAGACACCTATCCATTGCGAAAGTCATTGCAGAAAACTTCGGTAAGGAAGACTTCGTAAATGTCGTGGGAGAGGAACTCTCATCTGAGTTGGGGACTCTTTGGAGAGAAATTCTCATGACCCCACTTCCAGTTTTCGATGAAGAGGGAAAAAAGAGATATGCACTTGGCGTGATTCAAACTGCCCAGATTCAGACGATAGAGTTCGAAAAACAGTTTTTGCTTCAGGCGCTAGGTCAAGCGAAGGCAGCACAGAAGGCAGCAGAAGCAGATCAAATCGCGAAAAAACTTCTGGATTTAGACCGCGAGCTTATAGCTCTGCGAGCAAAACGCTAAAGAGTTTGCTAATGTTGGTAACTGCGCAAGCATTCCTCGGTAGCTCAATTGGCAGAGCAATCGGCTGTTAACCGATAGGTTCTTGGTTCGAGTCCAAGCCGGGGAGCCAAAGGTCGAAGATGATGGAGGCCACCACATGATTCGCTGGATCTTCAACCGAAACTGGCTCTCCATCTCCGTCTTATCTCTAACCTTGGGTTTCTTTTCCGCTGGAATCGAACTCATCAACACAAACTTCCTTGGACTTTGGTTTTCTCTCGCGCTAGTTGTGGCCGTCCTAGTCAGCAGGCATTTCGCATGGGCATCCATAGCAATCCTTCCGATTGCGGCCTATCTGGTCTCGTTTACGGGAATACCGGTGCTGTCTCTTTTCTTCCTCAGTTTTACCGCACTACTGGTTTCAGTTTTCGGCGATCCCATTCAGCGGAGATTGATCGCAGTTTCAGCAGTTCTGGCCTCAGCGCTGGTCGGTTGGTCTCTCGGATACGAGGGTAGCTACGTTCAATTACTAGTTTCCGGTTCTGTTTCATCGGAACTTTCAAAAGTGAACTCCTTACTTTTGGTTGGGGTTGGATCGCTCCTGCTATTTGGCTTCGTTATGTCGTTTGGGAGACTTGCTTATCTCAAACTCCAACATGTTGGAACGCCAAAGGACAACGCAATCCAGGCCATTTCGTCGGATCGACTAAAGCTAGAAATTGCCAAACAAAATGAACGTCTAAAGATTGCAAAAGACCTGAGCGAATTGCTAGTTCAGAGAGTAGCTGCAGTCGTTAGCATCAGCGAGGGTGGAAAATACGCAATTAAGGCCGACCCGCAGTCGGGTACAAGAGCCTTGGATAGAGCCTTGGAGTCTGCCCGAGAGGCTCAGACCGAACTCAGGCGCTTGCACGATTACCTTACGTCTAGCATCTTCTCAGAGCTAGCGAGCTTCAAAATTGCTGACCTGTCCGACCTAGTTATTGCCTATAGAGAACTGGGCTTTAACGCTTCTATCGAAGAGCAGGGGGAGGGGATCGAACTTAATGAAGGTATGGAACTCTGCGTATATAAGATCGTTTTCGAAGCTCTAGATAACGTCAAGAAGCACGCTCCACTGGGGAGCGATATCAGCGTGAGTTTCCTCTGGGTTGAGAATGGTCTTCAGGTTTTGGTCAAAGACAACGGGATAGAAACGAGCAACCGACAAAAGATTGCACTGGGCGAATTAGTAGTTGAGTACGAAGCAGAAGACGATTTAGAAGCTCTTGTGAGCGAATTTGATGGCGCTACATTAGCTGCCCTTCGAGACCGCGCCAGAATCTACAACGGCAGGATCGAAGCGACCAAAGTTCCGGGAGTTGGCTTCACACTCTCTGCAATTTTCCCCGACCTTCAAGCCTTGTCGGTCTCAAAGTAGTTTTCCATGGAACTTCGCATCGGGCTAATCGAAAGCAATGAATTGGTTAGAGCCGGTCGAGCCATGGTGATTGATTCTCAGAGTGACATGAAAGTCGTCTTTGAGGAATCAGATCCCAGAGCCGCCTTAATGAAATCACCAGACTACCTAATCGATGTTCTCGTTATTGAATCGAACCCACGCGGCTACGAATTGTCTAAATTCTTGAGCCAAATCCGGGCGAATCAAAACGCTCAGGGAAGCAATCCCGTAATTGTGGTTTCCAGCACTTTTGCGAATAGCGAGTTGTACGCACTCGGATTGGCAGCAGGAGCGGCCGAGGTGATTGATCTTGAGTCAGGCGGGGAATCGTTCCTCGCCGCGCTTAGAAATTGTTCTAAGGCTGATTACCTAGCCAGCATCGAATTACTAAAGCGGGCAGGGGAGCTCCTGGGTCCATCCAAATCTGCAGGCCTAGAAGAGGTAATGAAGATTGCGGCAACTCAACCTAAGGTGATCAAGAATTTCCTCGCTGGGCTTGGTGATCTCGAGAATGCTAAGAAGTTAGACATCGCAAAGCTCCGTGTTCGTCAGACACTTGATGCCCTTTTGAAGGCGGGCGGTTTTCAGACTCGCAATCAATTGGCCATAGCGTTGCTTGGAGAGCAGAAATGAATTCCGAAACGAGGGCAGTCGTAAGCGTTTCACTGAGCGTGGGTATTGCCACTGGCATCTATGGTGTGTCTTTTGGCGCCTTGGCAATCACCGCTGGTTTCGACATTTGGCAAACCATTGCCTTGAGCGCCCTAATGTTCAGTGGTGGTTCACAGTTTGCGTTCATTGCCGTTGGTCTTTCAGACCTAACAACCGCCGCGACTTCGGCATGGCTTGTGGGGGTTAGGAACGGCTTCTACGCAATAAGCATGGCGCAGCTTCTTCAACCAAAAGGTATAAAGCGCTTGCTAGCCGCGCAGCTCACCATTGACGAAAGCGCTGCGGTTGCGACGGCCCAGGACACCGTAGAAAAGAGGACACTGGGTTTTTGGCTCACCGGAATAGCAGTTTTTGTTCTATGGAACCTAGCCACCATCGGCGGAGCGCTTCTCGGTGGACTGATTGGCAACCCTCAGTCCTTTGGGTTAGATGCCGCCGCGGCCGCAGCACTCTTTGCGCTGGTCTGGCCGAGATTAAAGTCTTCAATCGGCGCAATAGTTGGTCTCACAGCCTTGTTAGCCAGCGTTATATTCTCGTTGGTGCTTCCGTCCGGTCCGCCGGTTCTTCTAGGCGCTTTGTTGGCTGTTGCACTTGGCTTTTTAGTTGAGCGGAGGCGCCCATGACAGTTTGGAGCGCCATAATTATTGGCTCAATTGCGGTTTACTCATGGAAACTTCTTGGTCACTTAGTGCCATCACGATTATTGGAATCGAAGTTTCTCACTCGACTAGCAGGGTTTATAACCATTGCGCTCTTGATGGGCCTAGTTGGGGTGCAAACATTCGTTGGGGAAACCGCCGATCGGCAAGCCGTTCAGCTGGTTTTGGACGCGAGAGCGGCGGCTTTGTTCACGGCTGCTCTCCTTCTAATCGTGAGAGCACCATTCATCGTGGTGGTTCTAGGTGCAGCTTCTGTTGCGGCATTACTTCGATTGGTGCTTTAGTCTTCTAGGTGGTCTCGTCCAGGCAACCATGATTTACCCGGCATACCCCACTCGTTCTCCGAATACATGGCTTTTCGTTCTTTGTGCCATTCTTTTCCGAGCTTATCTAGATAGAGAATTCCCTCTAGGTGATCGAATTCATGCTGCATAATTCTGGCAAACCAGCCTGTGGCTTCAAATTCCACAATTTCCTGGTCCAAGTTCAATCCCTGAACCTTAACCCAATCGGCTCGCTTTAGCGGGAAACGTTCGCCAGGTGCGGAAAGGCAACCCTCGAGTTCAGTGTCTTCGTCAGCGGGTTCCTTGGAAATTGGGCCAAGTTCCAGTGTCGGGTTGATGAGCACGCCGCGCAGTGGCTCCCCGTCCTCATCTTGATAGCTGTAAACAAATACCCTCAACCCGACGCCGATTTGAGGGGCAGCTAGACCAACACCAGGTGCCTTGTCCATGGTTTCGTACATGTCTAAAACAAGCGAACGCAGAGCTTCCCCGAACTGGGTTACCTCGTCAGCTTTACGGTGTAGGACGGGCTCTCCAGAGATGAAAATTGGTCTTATAGTCACTCAAAAAGGATACCCACCTTGGCTAAATTTCGCTCTCTAAATGGTTAGGCTTAAGGGACTGTCTGGAGGATTTCTGGTGTTTCGCGCTATCGCAATTTCGTTGTCAATGTTGGCTGCGGTTGCACTTGCCTTTGGCGCTCAATTTCAAAACGATTCGGTAATCAAAAACTCGGCCAAGAAGAGTGGCGAGAAGCTCGGTGTGGGTTTCAAAAACTTAATCGAACTCGTTAGAAATCCCAGATGGCTGATCGGAATGTCGTTTCTGGGTGGCGGTGCGATGCTCCAAATAGCCGCGCTAACGATGGCTCCACTCATCGTTGTTCAGCCCATCGGTGCACTGGCCTTAGTTATCACAGCCTTGCTGAATGCTAGGTCAACCAAGACAGCAATCACGCGGGCAACATGGGCTGCAATTACCGTCAGCACCGCAGGAATTGTAGTTTTCGTAGCGCTTGCCGCCCAAATTGCCGATGATGAGCGAAAACTTGCAGACAGCGACATTCAGATGCTACTCGGCGTAATTGCCGTCGTCTTAGTGCTATTCATGGCTCTATTTTTTGCAACTCGCAAGAAAGCCACGGCCTTGAACTACATTCTCGGAGCTGGAATTCTCTACGGTTTCGCCATTACGTTCATCAAAGCCGTCATTCAACGCGTCGCTCAGGATAACTTTGACGCACTCACATTAACTTGTGTATTCGCTGCGATTGGAGCGATTATCATTGGCGCTTGGTTCGTCCAAAATGCTTACGCCTCCGGACCCCCAGATCTCGTCATCGCTGGGTTGACCGTCATCGACCCGATGGTTGCCATCACTATTGGTATGGTGATTCTCGGGGAAGCCTCGCGAGCCCTTCCCCTAGACATGACCATCTTCATAGTCTCTGGGGCCACAGCCGCTCTTGGCGTTTACATGCTCTCCAAGGTTCACCCGGAGCTGAAGAAAGCAAAATGACAGTTGTAAAAACCGTTCTTATTGCATGTGACACCTTCGCTCCCGATCGCAATGGCACCGCTACTTTTTCAAAGAATCTTGCGTGTGCTCTTCAATCTCGGGGATATGAGATTCACGTGGTTGCACCTGCTATTTCCAGACTCTATGGAACTTTCAGAGAGCAGCACGACGGAGTCGAGATAATCGTTCACAGGCTAAAGAGCCGGAGAATTCCATTTCAACCAACTCAGCGCTATGTGAATCCAATCGGTTTAGGCAGGAAAGTGGCTGGGCTAGTTGCAGCAGTTAGCCCGGATCTAGTGCACGTTCAATCTCACATTAACATTGGGCACCATGCTGCTTTGTCTGCCTTGAAGAGCGATGTAAGGCTTATCGCGACCAGCCACATTGATAGCGAATCCCTAATCGAGAATTCAGTTGTTGCGCCAAAATTCGTCAAGCGTTTCTTGTCAGCTAAATTGCTTCAAGGGGCTTCCCGAATTCTAAAGTCAGCCGACGTGCTGGTGGCGCCAACCCCAAGGGCCGCGGCTTTACTTGAGAGAGTTGTTTCAAAGAAAAAGGTTCTCACCATCTCCGGGGGAGTAAACCTTGAAAACTATGAGCACGTGGCCGCACCGAGGCAGTCAGCAAAGAAAATCCTTTACGTAGGGCGTCTCGACCGTGAAAAACATGTCTACGTACTGCTTGAAGCTCTCGCAAAGGTGTCAAAAGACATTAACTTGGAAATAGTTGGTTCTGGAGCTCAGGAAGCGGAACTTATTGCCCTTTCTCATGAGCTCGGTCTTGCTGAACGATGCTCGTTTTACACGGATTTGACGGATAGCGAAGTCGTGGAGAGGTTGAGCAACGCGACGGTGTTTGTTATGCCTTCCACGCAAGAACTACAGTCCATGGCTACTCTCGAGGCACTCGCTGCGGGCAGACCAGTAGTGGCCGCCAAGGCGATGGCTTTACCAAATCTAGTCAAGGATGGCGTAAATGGATTCTTGTACAAACCAGACTCTCCAAGTGATTTGGCCGCAAAGCTCACAGCTGTATTCGACTTGACCAAGAAGGAATTTGACGCCTTTTCTAAAGAATCAAAGAAAATCTCCCTTCAAAACGATTTAGCTAGGACGATTGACAACTACGAGCTTGTGTACGCCAATCGAGCTGGAGAAGTCTTGGAAGGTTCGCGTGAAGCCAAGCCTGAATCACAAGACACCCTCAGCAACCTTTTCGGTGCGCTAGTTCGTAAGGGCGTCAACGGCATCGAACGAGGTTCCAGCGGCGTTCTGGCACGTTTAGATGGCGTTCGGGGTAGCGTTGCCGAGACCTTTGGTGACGTTAGGTTCAGCATCGAACGAAGATCACGTCGCGCTGCCAAGAAACTTAGTTCGTCTTTGCGCAAGGCTTTGGAACGAATCCGCAGAGACGACTAGGCTAGATTCTTGTGACTAGGGGAGTTAGCTCAGTTGGTTAGAGCAGCGGACTCATAATCCGTCGGTCACGGGTTCAAGTCCCGTACTCCCCACCAGGCAAAAAGCCCACGAACCTAAAGTTCCCGGGCCGTATTGCCCATTTTGCAAGTTCGTGGGGCAAAGACCGAATTGCGCGTATTCGCGTAAAATTTGAGGGTGAGTAACCTTCTTGGAAAAACCAGAAACCGATTCAACGTCATAGAAACATTCCTGAATTTTGTTCGCGGGTCCCTTATTGGGGTCGCAGAGTTAATCCCTGGTATTTCCGGTGGAACCATTGCGCTCATAACCGGTGTTTACAAGCGCGTAATTGATTCGGCGGCTGAGGCGGTTCGCGGAATGATTTTGCTTTTCGGATTCTCCAAATCTAATTTGGCGAAATCCACTACACACTTCAAGGCCATCTCTTGGTCACTCCTTATCCCGATGCTAGTTGGCATGGTGACCGCGATCTTTGTTGGTGCTGGAATTGTTGAGCCACTTTTGGAGCAGTATCCAACGATTACCAAGGCTGTTTTTGCTGGCCTTATCGCAGCATCAATTTTTGTTCCAATAACTCTTTCTGGTTTGGGTTGGAAGCCAATTCATTATCTAGAGCTGTTTTTATCGGCTGCGGCCGCATTCGCATTTACCTCTATACCCAGAGCTGCAGATGTCGATCCTAGTTTTATTGTGATTGTCGTTTCGGCTGCGTTTGCGGTTTGTGCTTTGGTACTGCCTGGTATTTCCGGCTCTTATCTTTTGCTAGCACTTGGTATGTATGCACCAACTTTGGCCGCCGTAAATAATCGTGACTATGGATATCTAGGAACCTTTGTATTAGGGGCCATCCTGGGCTTAGCTTCCTTCGTTTCCTTGTTGCAGTGGCTGCTTGCAAAGAAGCTCAAGTTGACCATGGTTGTGATGACCGGTTTGATGATTGGTTCGCTTCGAGCGCTCTGGCCATGGCAAAGCGAAACCGGGGCCGTGTTACTACCCGAGGTTAACTTCGGGCTAGAGCTGTTGATGTTTGGTGTTGGCTCTGCCATTGTCTTTGGCCTGATCGTTCTCGAGCGCAGGATTGGTCGCAAATAGGTTGACTAAACCAGGTTTCAGTTAAGAAATCTCGGGTTCTGCGATTGCTGGGCTTAGCTGGGGCGTTGCGGTTAAAGTCAGCTGATTTTGATGCGTAACGGGACATCGGATAGCGTCTCTAGGAACTGCAAGAACGATGACGAAAAAGAATCCTATCCACTCGAAACTTGGTCAGCCCGAACTCACCACAAGAGGCAGTAATCTCTAGTTCGTGTACTTGGCTTCCAAGTTCCTAACACTTGGCACGAGCAAGCTTCCAACCACTGCAACCAGCGAAATGGCCGCTGCTATGTTCATCGTCATAGTCGTCCCAATCACGACAGCGACCGGTCCAGCAATTGCAATTCCAAGTGGGCCGAACAAAAAAGAGCCGAAGGTGTCGTAGGAGGTGACTCTCGAGAGAGACTCTGACGGAACGTTCTGCTGAACTGTTGTTGACCAAATGACGTAGAAAATGTCGAGTGCGATTCCGAATGCGGTTGCAGTGATTAGCACCAAATACAAAGGTTGCTCGGTTCCAAAGGTGAACACAAACAGGGGAGTGGCAAGCATTAGCAGCATAAGAACCCTGAGAGGGTACTTCGGTCGCATTCGGTTCGCGATAATCGTTCCGAGTAGGAACCCTAGGCTCATGAAACCTAGAATCAAACCCCAGATTGAAGGAGCAGCGTCTTGGCCGTAGGTTTCGATGCTCTGGAGGGCGCCAAGGACCGCCCAGACGGCCTCAAAGGTGAAGTTTATGAATGCAAACGCAATGACAATAGCGACCAGCCAAGGTCTTGTCGCAAATTCGACCCAACCGAGTTTTAGCTCATTTAGGAAATTGACTTTTTCGCCTTTGTCAGCCACTCCGGCCTGGGGGAGTTTAGAGAGCGGATAGACCAGAGCTCCAGCGATCAAGAACGTCAGACCGTCAATGGCCAAAGCCCAGCCGACACCCCAGAGCGCAACTATAAGCCCACCGCCAGCAGTTCCCAACATGAATGCAATGTTGGATCCGAAACCTATCGCAGCATTTGCTCCCTGGAGTTTTTCCTCTGGGACGATAACCGGAGTTAACCCTGCGAATGCGGGGTACCAAATTCCATTAAGGACACCTGAAGCTAAACCCACAGCGACTAATAACAGGACGCTTGCGTTTCCAGTTATGAAGCTCCAAGCGGCTATCAGTATTAGGAGGCTCAAGGACATGTCCGCGAAGCCCATCACTTTGGCTCTTCCGTATTTGTCGGCGATGGTGCCACCGATGAACAAGAGAAAGAGGATTGGCAACGCACGAGAAGCCTGAACCAAGCTAAGAGAACCTGCGTCAGCACCAACTATCTCGAGGACACCGAAGGTGAGAGCCACTGGAGAGATACCATTTCCAAAGTTTGAAATGGTTCGAGCTGTAAATAATTGATAAAACTTCGGAACGCCGTGGAGCTCACGAAGCGTTTTTATCATTTGGTTTTACCGATTTTTTGGAAGTAACAGTTTGGGCAGAGTGATTCGTACGTGACCTCTTGACCGTCGATCGCAACTTGGTCGCCATCGAATACGAACTCCCCATTTTTTAGTCGAGCGTTGAACATTGCTTTCTTCCCACAACGGCAAATCGTCTTCAACTCTTCGAGGCTGTGGGCTATTTCAAGGAGGCGAATGCTTCCGGGGAATCCATTGGTAAGAAAGTCAGTGCGGATACCGTAGGCAAGCACTGGGACCCCATCTAAGACAGCGATCTCCATGGCTTGATCCACCTGCTCAGCGGTTAGGAACTGTGCTTCATCTAGAAGCAGACAGTCAATGGCCGTGTTGGTGGCCTTTAGGTACTCATTGAATTTCGCTCGTAAGTTCTCGTTTGGCAAAATGAGGAAATCGACGTCCCGAACCATTCCTAGGCGACTAACCACCTTGGTGTCACCTTTGGTGTCTACAGCAGGCTTAACCAGCAGGACCTTTTGACCGCGCTCTTCGTAGTTGAAAGCTACTTGAAGCAGAGCGGTGCTCTTGCCACTGTTCATCGCTCCGTGGCGGAAGTAAAGTTTTCCCATTGATTTCTCTTTTGCTTTTGGCAGACGATTCATTTTCGCACCAAATTGAAAATGGGGCGTTAGGTTACCCTAGACGCCCCACAATCAATTGGATACTAGTGGAGTTCCTTGTGGCTCTTCGCAGCTTCTAGTTCAGACTTTGAAACCGGGCTTACGCGGTCTTCAAAGAAGAACTTAGAAACAACCGAACGAATTCGCGCGTTCAAAGTGATTACACCCTTTGCGTTTGGCCTTGCCAAAGTAGGGGAGTACTCCTTGAAATCGGTGAGTTTCCAGATTTCGTATTCGTCTGCCGGCTCGTGTACTTCGACATATTCACCGTGCGGTAGACGAATGATGCGTCCGCTTTCGTGTCCGTGCAGCACGATTTCGCGATCCTTACGCTGAAGCGATAGACAGGTTCGCTTCGTAACGTAGAAGGCGATGATCGGGCCGAGAATCAAGAGGACCTGCATGGCCGTCAAGACGTGGTTTAGCGACATTTTAAAGCTCGTGGCAATGAGGTCGGTGCTAGCAGCGGCCCAAAGAACTGCGTAGAAAGTTACTCCAGCGGCACCAATAGCGGTGCGAGTTGGAGCGTTTCTTGGACGGTCTAGCACGTGGTGCTCACGCTTGTCGCCAGTAACCCAAGATTCGATGAATGGGTACACGGCTACCACTGCTAGTAGACCTACACCGACAATCATCGGTAGCAAGATGCTGAATGACCAGGTGTTACCAAAAATCACAGCTTCTAGGTTTGAAGGCGTAAGGCGGAGTGCTCCATCAAGGAATCCGATGTACCAGTCTGGCTGAGTGCCTGCAGAAACCGGTGAAGGGTCATAGGCGCCGTAGTTCCAAATCGGGTTGATTGTGAACAGCGATGCGGTCAACATAATCATTCCGAAGACGATAAAGAAGAAACCACCTGCCTTAGCAACGTAGACCGGCATTAGCGGGTAACCAACTACGTTGGTGTCTTTCTTGCCTGGGCCAGAGTAGTGGGTGTGCTTGTGGATAATAACCATGAATAGGTGAATCGCGATGAAGACCAAAATCAAAGCAGGAACAATCATGATGTGCAAACTGTAGAGGCGCTGGATTACTTCATCACCTGGGAATTCTCCTCCAAAGAGCAGTGACGAGGTGGTCGAACCAATTACTGGAATACCCTTGATCATTCCATCGATGATGCGCAGCCCGTTACCTGATAGTAGGTCGTCGGGTAGCGAGTACCCAGTGAAGCCACCGGCCATGCCGAGTATGAAAAGCATGAAACCGACCACCCAGTTGATTTCACGAGGCTTGCGGAAGGCGCCGGTAAAGAACACGCGTAGCATGTGGAGTCCGGCAGCAGCAACAAACAATAGCGCTGCCCAGTGATGAACCTGTCGCATCAAAAGTCCACCGCGAATCTCGAATGAGATGTCTAGAGTCGACTGGTATGCCACCGACATGTGAGCACCCTGCAGAGGTCCGTACACGCCATGGTAGTGAACTTCTGCCATCGATGGGTCGAAGAAGAAGGTTAGGAAAGTTCCAGAGATCAGGATGACCAGGAAGCTATACAGGGCAACTTCACCAAGCATGAATGACCAGTGGTCTGGGAAAATCTTGCGACCAAAGTCTTTCAAGATTCCTGCGACCCCAACTCGTTCGTCAAGGTAATTGGCTGTTCCTGCGAGGATACCGCCACTCTTTTGGTTTTTTACCTTACTCATGCTTCACGCTCCCAAAAGCTTGGTCCTACAGGTTCTGCGAAATCGCCAGGTGCTACTAGGTAACCCTCTGCATCTACTTCAATCTTCAACTGTGGGAGGGGTCTAGCGGCTGGACCGAAAATCACTTTACAGTCGTTTGCCAAGTCGAAAGTTGACTGGTGGCAAGGGCAGAGTAAGTGGTGGGTGTGTTGCTCGTATAGAGCAACCGGGCAGCCGACGTGGGTGCAAATCTTTGAATAGGCAACGATGCCGTCATAGCCCCATTCGCGCTGTTTTTCGGTAATTTCAGCTGGGTCGAGACGAACCAAGAGAACCGCAGCCTTGGCTTTTTCGTTCAATAGGTCCGGAGCTTCAAGGTCAATCAGGCCTTCTGGGATAACGTGAAAGACGGAACCGAGTTGGACGTCAGAAGCCTTGATTGGGGTGCCGTCTGGGTCGCGAGTTAGTCGTAACTTGCCCTTGGCCCACATCGTGTGACGAAGCGTGTCTTTCGGGCTAGGACCTAAGTCGGTAAACATTACGATAGCGGGAATTGGGAACAAAGCCAATGCCCCGTAGAGGGTTCTTCTGATCAGTTTGCGCCTTGAGAAACCTGACTCCTGATCCGCCAAGCGAATAATTTCGATCGCGGCCTCTCGAACTTCCTCTGACCCTCGAGTTAGGTGGCGTTCTTCTGAAACTTCAGCGTCTGGCATGAGAGTTTTCGCCCAGTGAACTGCACCAATACCGATGCCGAACAGCCCAAGAGTGATTCCCAGGCCTAGGAACAGCGTGTTAATTCTTAGTGAGCCGGCTACACCTTCCTCGAACGGGAATGCGTAGTAGGCCCAGATTGAGAAGATACTTCCAACGATAGAAAGCGCAAACATCGAAGCTACCTGGCGAACCGCCGCTTTTTCATGCTTGACGCTCTTGTCGGTCATGCGAACGCGGTGAGGTTCGATTCCTGGATCCTGAATCTTGTCTCCGTGAACTACAGCGAGTCCGGTTTCGTACTCGTACTCAGGAACGTCCTCAGATTGAACTAAATCTTTTGATGTGTCAGCCACGATATCTCTTTCTTAGTCCTAGTTGGACTTGGCGCCGAGCCAAATTGTGATCAAAATTATTACGCCCAGCAGGAAGAACCAAGCGACTAGACCTTCGGTTACTGGTCCCAAGGATGCGAGTTCGTAACCTCCGACGGAAGGGTTGGTCTGAACATACTCGAGGTAGGTGATGATGTCGGTTTTTTGTTCAGGAGTCAGGTTGGTGTTTGAGAAGACTGGCATGTTTTGTGGCCCGGTAACCATTGCCTGGTAAACCTGCTTTGGAGTGCTATCGGTTAGTGGGGGAGCGTACTTTCCAGCCGTGAGTGCTCCACCAGCACCAACTGCGTTGTGACACATTGCACAGTTGATTCGGAACAGCTCGCCACCGTTCGCGGCGTCGCCTCGACGCGCTAAGTACTCTTCGCTCGGAGTTTCTGGGCCAGGGCCTAATGATGCAACATAGGCGGCCATGGCATCGATGTCTTCTTGCTTGAACTGAACTGGCTTCACTTCAGCCTGCGGGCCCGATGCTTGCATTGGCATACGACCGGTGGCCACCTGGAAGTCGACAGAAGCAGAGCCAACGCCAACTAGAGAAGGGGCGTTCTGGGTGCCTTCAGCATTCTTTCCGTGGCAGCTTGCACAGTTTGAAAGAAATAACTTCTTACCAGTCTCAATTAGCGCCTGATCGGAGGCTGAAGTGACTGTCACTTCGGAGACTGCGGCGGTAGCCGTCACGTAACCGGCACCGCTAACTGCTAACCCAGCAACCAGGACTAGGAACGCAGCAAGTGGGCTTCTGCGCGAAAACTTCTTGGATTTCTTTTGCATTCTCTGTTTCTTCCGTGGGTTACTTCAAAACGTAGATAATAAGGAACAGGCCCACCCACACAACATCTACGAAGTGCCAGTAGTAGGAAACTACGATTGAGCTGGTGGCTTCAGCGTGAGTGAATTTCTTGGCTGCGAAGGTCTTTCCAACAACAATTAGCATTGCGATTAGTCCGCCGGTTACGTGAAGCGCGTGGAAACCGGTGGTGATGTAGAAGGCGCTGGTATAAGAGTTTGTATCAAAAGCAACGTTCTCGGTGACCAGTTTTGCGTATTCCCAAGCCTGACCGGCAACGAAAATCGCTCCGAGGATGTAAGACACTAGGAACCATTCGGCCATACCCCATTTCATGGGGGACAAGCCGGTTGCACGAGGCTGCATGCGTTCTGCTGCGAAAACCCCAAATTGAGCGGTAAACGAGGACGCTACCAAGATCAGAGTGTTGATTAGAGCAAAGGGTACGTCTAACTTTGCAGTTTCAGCTGCCCAAAGTTCCGGAGAAGCAGTTCTTAGGCTGAAGTACATTGCGAATAATGCAGCGAAGAACATAACCTCACTGCCTAGCCAAACAATAGTGCCTACTGAGGTTGGGCTAGGGCGATTGATTTGCTTCGAACTGGCTAAGGTAGCGCTCATGGTTCAATCATAATCGCCGAGCCCTTTACAAATGGCGATTTTCGGGGGAATTTCATCGTTAAACTTGGAAAATGCACCCTGCGAACTCTTGGCCACAGATTTTGGGCAAATTATTGAACTCGGAAGCCCTGTCACGTGTTGAAGCGGATTGGGCAATGGTTCAAATTATGGCGGGAGACGCCACAGAGGCGCAGGTTGGTGCTTTTATGTTGGCACTCCGCTCTAAAGGTGAAACCGTTGAGGAACTGGCAGGGCTGGTCGACGTGATGCTTAGAAATGCAGTCATTTTAGACACCGGTAACGATGCGGTAGACATTGTTGGAACCGGTGGTGATTTAGTTGGCACAGTAAATGTCTCTTCGATGGCGTCAATTCTCACCGCTGCCACTGGGGTTCCCGTGATGAAGCACGGATCGCGCTCGGCAAGTGGGAAAACGGGTTCTTCCGAGATGCTAGAGGTCCTCGGGATCAGGCTGGACCTTTCCCCGCAACGAATTGCCGATGTTTTTCGCGAGACTGGCATCACATTCCTCTTTGCACCCGTTTTTCATCCGGCTATGCGTTATGTGGCGCCAATCCGCAAGGAACTCGGGGTTCCGACCACTTTCAATTTCCTAGGACCGCTAGCTAACCCAGCACAGCCGATTGCGACTTCGCTCGGAGTCGCAAACCCGGTAATTGCACCGCTAATGGCCGACGAATTAGCGCAAAGAGGGCGTTCTGGGCTTGTTTTCAGGGGTTCCGATGGTCTTGATGAGCTAACCACGACGGGGCCGAGCCAAATTTGGA
>JBFYOM010000004.1:0-33517 GCA_041303805.1 Micrococcales bacterium | reverse complement strand
ACGCAACTTGCCTCGGGTAACGTGACCCTCGCTGGAAACGTCGTTGTTAGCACTCCAATAACCTGGTCTGGGAACTTCGTGCTTACGCTCGGTGGAACCTCAACCAACAGCGTGGCAGTGAACTCAAGCATCACAGGTTCGGGAAACACAGCTGGGCTGGCCATTAGGCCGAGCACCTATTCGCTGAGCACCAAGGATGGCGCAGCGATTTCGCTTACAGGCACCAACCCAACTCTTTCTATCGGCGGAAACAGTTACACCCTCATCAAGAGCGTCGCGGACCTTTCAACCGTCACTGCAACAGGTGGCACTTTCTGGGCAATAGCCAAGCCACTCAGCTTCAGCACTACCATCGACCGGCCAGCCATCAACGTTGCCTTCGCGGGAACCCTAGATGGTCTCGGTAACACCGTTGACAACATGCGTCTCACTTCGACGGCTAACCTTGGTGCGGCTTTCATTAAGAACCTCAACAATGGAACCGTTCGAAACCTTGGGGTAACCAACTCCGTGATTTCGCTAGAGCCCACTGTGAACACAAACAATCTCAACGCCGGTGGACTGGTTGGAGATTCTGCTGGCGGAACAATTGATCAAGTGTGGACCACCGGTTTTATGCGCGTCAAAGAAGGCTCAACTTATTCAGGGCTCACAATGGGTGGTCTGGTTGGAGATGTCTACAGCGGCACGCTGAACATCACGAAGTCTTGGTCGGCTCTGAATCTAAATGGCTGGGGCTCAACCTACACGAACCTGGCCACTGGTGGAGTCCTGGGTGGTACTTTCGGTACTTGGTCGGCAACTGGGACCACGGCTGGCGGTTCGGTAAATATGTCGCAGGTATACAGCCTTGGAGATATTGCGAATCCAAATACTACCGGCTCACTTAGCGGCCTTGGTGGAATTTTGGGCGTTCACACGGGAACCGGAACGGTTTCAATTATTGACTCGTTTAGCTGGAGCCAAGCCAGATTCTTTACAGGCTCGGTGTATGGGGGAATTGTTGGTATCGGCAACGGTGGCACAATGACACTGACAAATTACCGAACAATTCTTGCCCAGGACTTCACTAGCACTGGAACTTCATCAAGAACAATTACAAACGGTTTCATTAACGCGGCTTTTGGTGGATCTAATGCCACGTTGGAAGCATTGCCTAACTGGTATTCCAGCGCTCAGGGAGTAGCCCTCCGCAACCTCCCTGTTCCCTACAAGAACTTCTATGTTCGTGTGATTGCCCCAACCGACGGCTCTTATAACACTTTGAGCTACAGGATGACGAATGGCGTGGGAGTAAACCTAACGCCAAGCAATTACAGTCTCTCAATCTCGGGCACACCAACATATTCGGAAGATTCTGACGTCGAGATTAGCGAAACCCCCTATGACGTTGACTACGTTTCAGGATTGACGTTTACCTACAACGGTGCTCTTTCAAATGTTTACCAATTTGCGGCTTACCCCTACCCAACCTCTGTAACCATCAGCAAGTATTCGCAATCGATCACTCTGACCTCCAGCGTTCCAACCGACGCCAAGGTTTCGAACACCTACACTTTGGTGGGTTCGGCTTCCAGTGATCTGGCGATTACCTACACAATCGCGGGTTCATCGTCGTCGGTTTGTTCGATTTCTGGAAACGTGGTTACATTCAATGCCGTGGGTGATTGCGTTGTGAACGCTAACCAGGCTGGTAACACTTCTTATTTATCAGCGGCTCAGGTTCAACAGACCATCAGCGTTGCCAAGGGTGATCAGAGCGTTTCGATCACCTCTACGGCTCCAACTGGCGGGGCGGCGAAGGTAGGCAGAACCTACTCGCTATCGGGCAGTGCAGACAGCGGATTAGCGATTAGCTATTCGATTGATGCCGAAAGTGAGGATGTCTGTAATCTTTCTGGCACCACCGTGAGCTTGGTGGCAATCGGCACCTGTACGGTTCTGGCTAACCAGGCTGGTGATGACAACTGGAATGAGGCTTCCGAGAGTTCGCAGACTTTTGCCGTTACTGCCGGCTCCGCGGTGATAACCATTTCGTCTACCGATGAAACCCCGAAGGTGTCTGGTACTTACACCCCCACTGCAACTTCCACTAGCCCAGGCGAGATAACCTTTAGCATTTCCGAGGCTTCAAGCGAAGTGTGTTCGATTGCCTCCGGAGTTGTGACGTACCTAAGCGTTGGATCTTGTGTAATAAACGCAGATCAGGTTCAAGTAACCAACTGGTTGGCGGCAGCGCAAGTGCAGCAAACCATCGAAGTTGCCAAAGGCGACCAAACCCTAGAGTTCACTTCTGACGCCTCCGCACCAAAGGTTGGAACCAGCTATACCGTAGCGGGAACTTCAACTGCTGGTTTATCGGTAACTTTCAGCATCGCTGGTTCGTCAGCTGCTATTTGTGAAATCGACGGTTCCACAATTTCGTTCCTCGCGGTTGGCGACTGTGTTGTAAACGCGAACCAATCCGGTGACGAAAACTGGAACTCAGCTGGTCAAATTCAGGAAACCATCGAGGTGGTTAAGGGCGACCCAACTCTAGAGTTCACTTCTGAAGCCTCCGCACCAAAGGTTGGAACTAGCTACTCACCCGAGGCAACCGTTACCGGCGGTGGAACGGTTACATTCTCGATTGCTGATGAGTCGGCTGAAATTTGTACGGAAGCTGGCGGCGTAGTTTCGTTCCTAGCCGTTGGTGATTGCGTAATCGAAGCGAACTCAGGAACCACTACCAACTGGAATGCGGCTCCTCAGATCACTCAGACCGTAACCGTGGCCAAGGGCACCCCGAGCATTAGTTTCACCTCAACCATTCCGCCATCGGCCGTAGTTGGAGGAGACACCTACGAGGTAGTCGCCTCCAAAACCCAGGGAACTGTGAACTCGGTTGTGTTCACAGTCGACAGCACCACATCAACCATTTGTTCCATCAACGGCGACTCGGTTAGCTTCTTGGCGGTTGGTACCTGTAAGGTCAACGCCAACTTGGACGGCGACGAGCAATATGAAGCGGCCACCGAAATCCAGCAGGAAATCGAAGTTGGTCAGGGTTCTCAAATTGTCACCATCACCTCGATTGCACCAGTTGCTGCCGTCGTGGATGGCGACACCTACACGGTCACCACAACCGGAGGCGCATCGGGCAACCCGGTCTATCTATCCGTGACTGAAAGCTCTGCGGAAGTTTGTGAACTCTCCGGCTCAGAGGTCTCGTTCATCGGCGCAGGAAACTGCGAGATCAAAGCGAACCAGAACGGCTCAACCAACTACCTTGCGGCTAGCGAAGCTATTCAGAGCTTCACAGTTGGCAAGGGTGCGCAGGTAATCACATTCACCTCCACTGCCCCAACTAACGCAGTTGTCGACGGAACCACTTACACGATTACCGCGACCGGTGGAGCTACCGACCTTGCGGTCACGTTCACCGTGGACGACGAATCGCAGACTGTTTGTGAAATTAGCAACGGGGTGGTGAGTTTCCTAACCGTCGGTGTTTGCCAGGTCAATGCCAACCAAGCGGGTAACGACAACTACCTAGACGCAGAGCAGGTTTTCCAAACCATCACTGTCGACAAAGGTTTCCAAACCATTGATTTCACCTCGCTCATCCCTCAGAACGCTAGGGTGAGCGGAAGTGCCTACACCTTGTCTGCAACCGGTGGTGCGAGTGGAAGTGCGGTCGAGTTCTCGATTGATCTAGCCTCCCTAGAAATCTGTTCTATCAGCGGTGACGTTGTCTCCTTCACCGGCGCCGGTGATTGCGTAGTATTGGCCGACCAACCTGGCAACGAAAACTACCTAGCGGCCGACCAGGTCTCGCAAACTATTTCGGTTGCTAAGGGTGTTCAATCCGTTGCGTTCACTTCAACCGCACCGAGTGATGCCGTGGTCGATGGGCAGGTCTACCAACTGGCTGGATCTGGCGGAGACTCGGGTGAAGCGATTTTCTTCTCGATTCACGCTGACTCAGCTGAGATTTGTGAACTGACTGGGACCGAAGTTTCGTTCGTTGGAGCTGGCGATTGCATCATCCTGCTCGACCAGGCTGGCAACGACAACTGGTTGGCAGCACCGACCGAGCAGCAAGCGTTTGTAGTTGGTCAAGGGTCTCAGACTGTTGAGTTCACCACCGAGGCGCCTTCAGGTTCAGTCGTCGGTGGCAGCACCTACACGCCAGTTGCTGCCGGGGGAGCGAGCGGCAACGACGTTGCGATTTCGATCGACGAGGCATCGGTTGGCGTCTGTGCGATCACCGCTGGAGTAGTTCGCAACATCGGTGTTGGCGACTGCATCGTTATCGCCAGCCAGTCTGGAAACGTGAACTACCTTGCCGGTTCGGCCACTCAGACTTACACAGTTGGTAAGGGTACTCAGAATATTGAGTTCACCTCGATCGCACCTGAAACGGCCGTAGTTCGCGGAGCTACTTACACCCCAACTGCTACCGGTGGTGCGAGCCTGAACTCGGTTACGTTTACGATTGCCGAAGGTTCGTCCGCGGTTTGTAAGCTCACTGCTGGTGTTGTTTCGTTCCAAACTCCTGGTGACTGTGAAGTCTTGGCGAACCAGCTAGGCAACACCAACTACAACGCAGCTCCTTTAGCTAGCCAGTCGTTCACGGTTGGTAAGGGTTCGCAGGTTGTTTCGTTTACTTCCACTGCACCGACCTCGGCGAAGGTTGGTGGCGCTACTTACACACCTGTTGCTAGCAAGGGTCCTGGTGTTGAACCGGTCGTGTTCAGCGAGACCGATGGTAGTGAAACTGTTTGTGTGGTTACCAATGGTGTTGTTTCGTTCGTCGGTGCTGGAACTTGTGTGATCGAAGCGAACCAGGCGGGCGACACCAATTACAACGCAGCGACCACTCAGACTCAAAGCTTCACGGTTGCCAAGGGTATTCAGGTTCTATCTTTTACTTCAAACCCACCATCTTTGCGCCCGGTTCAGGGAACTTTCTACACCCCTACCGCTGCCGGTGGTGCTTCTGGTGAAGAGATCGTATTTACGATTGCTACCGAAGCCGCGTCGAAGTGTTCCATCGACAATGCTGGTGTTATTTCGTTCCTAGCTGTTGGCGACTGCATTGTTTACGCTAACCAGGCAGGGAACGGCGACTACCTTGCGGCAACACAAGTCTCCCAAGTGTTCGACATCACCAAGGGTGAACAGGTTGTTACTTTCACTTCTACTGCACCATCCGACGCGGTTGTTGGTGGAACTGTTTACACCCCAACAGCAACCGGTGGTGCTGGAACAATGCCGGTTACTTACCGACTTTCAGAGCTTTCCGCTGAAATTTGTTCGGTCACCGACGGTGAGGTTTCGTTCCTGGCAAGCGGTGAATGTATTGTCTTTGCAGAACAGGCAGCCGATGTTAACTTCAACGCTGCAACCCCGGTCAGCCAAACCTTCACCGTTGGCAAGGGAAACCAAACCCTAACCTTTAGCTCGATCTTCATCGGCGCACGCGTTGGCGGAGCAACCTACACGCCTACCGCCAATGCCGGCCCAAGTGAAAGTGCCGTCATCTTCACCATCGCCTCGGAATCGACCCCTGTTTGTTCGATCACGAACGGTGTCGTTTCATTCCAAAGTGTTGGCGACTGTATGATCGAAGCCAACCAGGGTGGCGATGGCAACTACCTTCCTGCACCTCAGGTAACACAAACCATCAACGTTTCTAAGGGTGTTCAAGCTCTGTTTGAGGCCGCTTCAAGCCTTGACAACCTGAGACTTGGAACAACACCTCCAACCGCCGTGGTGTCGTTCAGTGGTGGTTCTGGAACTGGTGAAGTCACTTGGTCGGTAGACGTTTCTAGCGTCGCTGTTTGTTCGATTGATGGAGATGTCGTCACCGGTTTAGCGGTCGGTTGGTGTGAACTGACCGCCTCGAAGGCTAGCGATGAAAACTACGAATTGGCCGAAGACACCTTGTTGATTTCTGTTACTGCCGGCGGACAGGCACCTCTTAGAACATCCGTAAACAACGACGCCCCCACCTATGCTCCGAACCTTGCTTTGGTTTTGAGCATTTCAGGTGGAGACGGCACGGGTGACACTTGGTTTGAGAGCCTTACTCCTTCCGTTTGTGAAGTCTCTGGGGCAAATGGTTTGGATGTTTTGACCGCCGGCACTTGTATCGTGGTTGGCCACAAGGACGGCGACGGAAACTTCCAAGCCGCGCAAAACAGCTTGACCTTCACAATCGCCAAAGCGACTCAGCCTGATGTGGCGATTGAAATCGCAGAGGACCTGACCTACTCCCCTGCCGGTGCAGTCACTTCGCAGTTGAGTTTGACCGGTGTTCTATCCAACGGTATTCAGGAGTACTCAGTTATTGAAGGTTCCTGTCAGTTGGTTTCCGATGCGCTTTCGGCTTCGCAAGCTGGAGATTGTGTTGTTGAAGCGAGCGTCGAGGGCGACAGCCGTTACCTCCCGACAACAGTTCAGCGCACCTTCACGATTGCCAAGGCTGTTCAAGAGAATCTAGTTGCTGCCGTTGCCGATGGGTCAGAAGAGACCATCGCCTGGGCTGGAACAAACACCACCGATTTTGAAATTAGTGGCGGTTCGGGAACTTCATCGCTTTCGGCTGTGACCTCCACCCCAAGTATTTGTTCGGTGGAAACCTCAGGAGCCACCGTTACCGTCACTGGTTTGGCTCAAGGCACTTGTGAGGTTACCGCTACCAAGCCGTCCGACAGCAACTTCCTTGAGAAGTCGGTGGACTTTGAGGTTACTGTTTTGGATCTGCCGAACGCACCTCAAAGTTTTGAGATCGCCACTGCTGGGGCTGGCTCGGATAATGATTTGAGCGTAGACGTTTCTTGGGAAGCTCCTGAACTTTCCGAAGCGCGAGCCGTGATTACTGGTTACGAGGTTCAAACGAGAACAGCGGACACTGATTGGGCCACTGTTGAAAATGGTGTGCTCGCTGCCGATGCGACTTCGATTACTTTGACTGCTCCGGCCTGGTCTCAACTGTTCATTCGCGTGGCGGCCATTTCCGAACTTGACGCAACTGATGACACCACCAGAAATTGGGTCACTCTTACCGAAGAAGGCACAGACGTTGAGCTGCCATTTGATGTGGCTGGCTCGTTGACTGCGATTTCTACTTTGATTGCTTCAGTTACTTCTGGTGAGGTTGTTACACTGACTGGGGCTGGGTTCGCTACGGGTGTTACTACTACGGTTCAAATCGCCACGACGAAGCCTGTGTTTGGAACCAAGGTTGGGAAGACTACGACTTACAGTACGGTTCGCGATATTCCAGTGACGGTGGTTTCGCCGACCAAGATTAGTTTTGTTCTTCCAAAAATCACGATGCCTAAGGGCTTTACACGTTTGCCTGCAACTGTGAAGGTGCTTACGGCTGAGAACGTTTCAACTAATGCGATGGCTTTTGATTACATCTCGAAGAAACTTTCTCAAACTGTCACGGTTACTGGTTTGCCTTCTACCAAGCTTCCTCTCGTGATCGCTAATGGTGCACTTGTTGCTTCGGTAACTTCAACGGGTGTGGCACCGGTGGTTTCCGCGACCCCAACAACAGTCTGTTCGGCTGCAATTGTTGACGGTCAGGTTACCGTAACTCCGATCGGTCGAGGAACTTGCAAGCTTTCGATTACAGCGCCAACCACTCCCGGTTACAGCGTCAGCAGTGCCAAAACTTATGCCTACACAATCAAGGGAGCTGCCCAGTCTCTAACCTTCACTAACCCTGGTCCAAAGACTTGGTCTACCGATGTGGTCAGTTTGGTTGGAACTGCAACTTTGAACCCAGTATTTACTTCAAAAACACCAACGGTTTGTACCACCAGTGGAAGTTCTCTCACCATGGTGAAGGCCGGTTTGTGTACCGTTGTCGCCACCCAGCCTGGTGATGCTTTGAACGAACCTGCCACGGTTGGCGCTACCAAGTTAACTTCGATTACTCAAAGCTTCACAATCGCCAAAAAGACTAGAACCACTGGTCTTAACGCAACTTTGACTGATGTGTTGGCTGATGGAACCAAACCAGAACGCACTCTCACGTACTTAGACTCAAGCATTGTCACCGCCCCAAACATTTCTGTAGTGGTTGGTGAAAACCCGCTAGAGCTTCCGGTTCGGTTGAACCGTGTTGAAGGAACTGTTTTGTTTTCGGTAGCTTCTGCCGATGCGAGCCGTTGTTTGGCCGAACCAGGTTCAGACGACCCAACTTTGGCTCTGATAACTGTTAGCGACCTAGGTTCTTGTAAAGTCACCATTACTCTTCCTGCCGATGATCGTTGGAACGCTCACGCCGACAAAATCGTCATCTGGATCAACGCAATCGCGCTTCCGCCAGGCGGAATTGACCCAACCCCAACCGGAACCGGTGACGGTGTTCTTGCGGATCAAGAGCTCTACTTCGACAGCAACCCGCTCGACAAAGACTCCGACCCAGCCGTACTACTAGCCCAAACCGGTGAATCAGTGACCGCCGCTCTCGGAGGCGATTTGGGTATGGCTTATGACGCAGTCACCGGCAAATACCAGTTCCGCTCCAAAACACTTTTGGTTGGTAAATACACAGCCAAGATGACCGGGCCGGCCGGAACCGCTTGGTTCGCTAAAGCGTCCACCATCACCCAATGCACGAAGTACTCAAAGGGTAAGTGCATCAAGTCGATCAAGGTTCCCGTGACCCTGGCCGTAAACGAATGTGTTGCAACACTGACCGTGAAGAAAAACCCGAAACTCAAGAAGCGTGTTCTTCGTATCATCGGTTCTGGTTGTCAACTAAACGACGCTGGTAAAGCTGCGTTCAACCAAGAGGGCGTTCAAAACATCATCTTCAAATACCAGTGGATCCGCCAATACCCAAGCACCGGACTCACCTACGTCAAAAAGGGAAGCAAGAAAGTTCGCTACCTCAAAAAAGTCAAGAGAACCATTGTGCTTTCAGTAGGTCGCCCAGCCAACTAGTTTGCCTTGGAAATTTAGGTAATTTACCCCCAAAAAAGTAGACTTTAACCCTAATGATGGGTCTAACTCGCATGCTTTCTATAAAAAACATCTTCAACCGATTCACGTCAATGGTGGCTCTGGTGGCGCTTCTAACATCCGCGCTGGTTGGGTTTGGAGATGTCAAGCCAGCATCTGCTGTGACCTTGTCGACCGACTACGGTCAAGTGAACTTCAATTACTCATATTCCGGCAACATTACTTCTAGTTCGTGCTCAAACCCTGCTCGTGGTGCAGGGTACTACGGCGTGCTGTACAAAGTTACTTCAAATGCCACAACACCCTTTTATCTTCAAGCTAGCCAAGATGCCTACCTCCAGATTCTGCATTCCGATCGAAGGTCCGTTTTGAGGGAGGACGATGACTCTGGTGCCGGTCTGGACTCTTATATCAGCAATTACTCCACCACGACCGAAATGTTTGTTGTTGCTACAACTTTTAGCCCAAGCAATAACGCATCTTTCACGCTCTACAGCAACGTAACACTCACCCAAGTTACTTCCTGCCCTCAGGTAATTACAACCAGCGTTCCCTCGAGTGTTGTTTACGGTTCAACAGCGAACATGACCGCATCAACCAACATGGGTTTACCCGTTACTGTTTCGAGCCAAACCCCCTCCATTTGTTCGGTGACCTCCAACGCACCAAACTTCACGATTAATGCACTTAGCCCAGGTACTTGTTCCTTGGTTTCGTCGCAGTCGGGAAATGGTTCAGTGGGAGCGGCTTCTAATGTGCCCAACTCCCTCACCGTTACGGCCAAACAATTGTCGATTGGCGGACTAACGGGCCACAAGAATTACGACGGCACTACATCGGTCACGTTCACGGGTACGGCAACACCAGCTGGCGTCTTGGGATCCGATTCGGTTAGTTTTTCGGGGACACCAACCGGTACTTACAACACACCTAACGCTGGTAACAACACCATCACGGTATCAGGTCTTACTCTCACTGGCGCTCAAGCTTCTAAGTACTCGTTGCTCAACACTATTCCCGGTGTCATTTCCAAAATCAACCAAACCATCGCGTGGGCTCCAACAACTGCTCGAAACACCACCAGCACAGGATCATCATTCACCGCGGCAACTACATCTTCTGGTGGCGGTGCAATTAGCTACTCGATCGTGAATGCTGGAACCACCGGGTGTACCATTAGCGGAAACACGCTAAACCACACCACTTCCGGAACCTGTGTGGTTCGAGCTACTGCAGCGTCTAACACCAACTACAACGTGGCCACTCAAGATGTCTCATTTGTTATTAGCAAGGTTGACCAGCTAGTTACCTGGAACCCGGTCACCAACCTGCTGGCTGTGCCTTCATCAAGTACCATGTTGGCGGCTTCGACCAATGGAAACGGCGCCATCTCTTACTCAATTGCCGACGCGGGAACCACGGGTTGTACCGTCAGCGGCACAACACTTTCTTACACAGGTGCCGGCACCTGCCAAGTGACAGCCACCGCAGCTGCCACCAACTACTACAACGTGGCTTCGACCACCGTGAGCTTCACGATTTCAAAGGCTACCCAGGGCGCTCTAACTATCACTGCAGCCAATGCTCCGCTGACATTCACTTCTTCCCCGCTGGCAACTACTATCCTGTCGACCACCGGTGGAAACGGGCTTGGCATAATGATGTACTCGGTGGCAACAGAATCTACCGAGGTTTGTTCGGTTTCTGGCAACACCGTTACGGCGTTGACTGCTGGTACCTGTGTGATTGAGGCAATCAAGCTAGGTGACAACGCTTACCTAGACCGTGCCGGAACCCTCTCAATCACGATCAATAAGGGAACCCAGGCGCCAATCGTTTTGGTTCCTGGAGAATCATCGTTCAATTACAACCCGGTCAGTCCGGCCACCACCACTTTCACCACTTCGGGTGGCAGCGGTGATGGAAGCATTAGCTACGCCGTGGCTAGCTCTTCGGTGAGCATCTGTTCACTTTCGGGTAACACCATTACTGCCCTTAGCGCCGGTAACTGTGTGATTGAGGCCACCAAACTTGGCGACATCAATTACCTAGACAGAGTCGACTCGCTCACCGTTCAGATCAACCGAATCATTCAGACTGAATTCGTTCTTGCTGCTGAAAACGAAACCATAGATTTCAGAAACGAACCTCTTGCAACCACGACGATTTCAACGACCGGGGGAAGCGGAACCGGTGACGTTACTTTCTTAGTTCAAGCCGGTAGCAATAGTGTTTGTTCGATCTCCGGGACGACTGTGACCGCGTTGAGTGCTGGGGACTGTGTAATCACAGCAACCAAGGCGGGCGACGAGAATTATGAATCGGCATTAGACACGATCACTATTACTGTGAACCGTGTTGCCCAGGCATCCTTTGATGTCGTTGCGCAGAATAACTCGCTCACTTACCAGAGTTCGCCAGCGGCAACGACTCTTCTATCGACCACCGGCGGAAGCGGATCTGGGTCAATCTCTTATCAAATTGATGGCGATTCCATATCGGTTTGTTCTGTCGCTGGGTCGACTGTAACTGCGCTAACTGCAGGAGAATGTAATGTTCTTGCAACCAAGGCTGCTGATACAAACTTCTCCTCAGCCTCTGCTAGAACTACGATCACGATTGCTAAGGCAGCCCAGTCCACACTGAACGCGTTCGCGGTTTCCACCGAGATTGAATACTCAGCGAACCCACTGGCAACCACCAACTTGGGCACCTCGGGTGGATCTGGAACAGGTACGGTCACTTGGTTAGTAGCCGATGAAGCGAGCGCCATATGTTCGGTGGAGGGCGGCGTCTTGACTGCCCTCACAGCCGGAAATTGTGTGCTGCAAGCTACCAAAGCGGCTGATACGAATTACCTTGTCGAGGTCGCAGCACTAACAGTTACCGTCAACAAAATTCAGCAGAGCTCATTTGATGTCTCTTCGGCAAGCCAAAACCTTACCTATTCGGCGTCCCCCCTAGCCACAACTACCATTGCTACCTCCGGCGGTAATGGTACTGGGTCGATAGCCGTGACCGTCGCCGACAGCTCAAGCTCGATCTGTTCGTTGATCGGGACGGTTGTTACCGCACTTACCGCTGGCGATTGCGTTCTTGAGGCCGTGAAAGCTGGAGACGTCAATTACCTCGAAGCAGTGGACACCGTAACGGTTTCGATCGCCAAAGCTACTCAATCGCAGTTGGTAATTAGTGCCACCAGAACAGCTATCAGCGTCACTGGCGGGGCAAGTACTTCGACTCTAAGTTTCACCGGTGGCTCTGGCGCGGGAGCTGCCGTATGGTCAATCGACCCCTCAAGCAATGGTGCCTGTTCCCTTTCGGGAACAACCGTGACCGCTGTTGCCGTAGGCGATTGCTTCGTTGTTATAACGAAAGCTTCTGATACCAACTTTGAGTCGGCGACTCGTACCTTGAGAATCAGCGTTGCAGCAGCCCTCCAGGCTGCGGTGACTTTGGTTGGTTCTGTTACTGACCTAACGATTGATGCTGAAGAGTTGGCAACTGCAACCGTTACGTTCTCGGGTGGTAGCGGACCAGGTTTGGTCTCCTTTGAATCACTTACCCCAAGTCTCTGTGTCGTTGGTTCTGGTCGTAACGTAACAGGCGGGATTGAAGCAACCGTGGTTGCCCTGCACGCTGGAACCTGCCAGGTGAAGGCAATCAAAGCTGGCGATGGCAACTATGCCCCAGCTGAAGCGAATGCCATCAGCATTGTTGTAGCCAAGGGTGTGCAGTCGGCACTGGTTGTTACCCTAGAGTCTTCGCTCACCTACTCGGCCAGCCCTCTGGCTAGTTCTAGGTTGATTGCGTCGGGTGGAAACGGTTCCGGGACGGTATCGTATTCGCTCGTCAGTGGCTCATGCACTCTCACGGCTAATGAACTGGTTGCCTCTGCAGCTGGGGATTGTGTGCTTCGTGCAACCAAAGCAAGTGACCAAGACTTTGTTGAAAAATCAGTAGACACTACCTTCACGATAGCTAAGGCTAACCAGGCTTCTTTGTTGGTTGCTCTGGCAACAGACGCATCGGCCACAATTGCTTGGGATGGTAAACGACGCACCACCCTAGACGTTTCCGGTGGTAGTGGGACAGGCGCAATCTCGGTGGCGACCAACTCGGCAGAAATTTGCACTGCCACAATTGTTAACGCGTCCGTGCAAGTTACAGGTATTGCAGCCGGCTCCTGTGAGGTAACCGTCACCAAGGCAACTTCAACAAATTTCCATGCCAGAACCGCAACTTTTGACATCACCGTGATTGACCTGCCAAACGCCCCGACATCCATTGAAATTGTTAACACCGGCGTAGTGACCGATGACGGCACCGCGGTTACAATTTCTTGGGCCGCTGAGGGTTCCACAGGAACCCAGGCAGAAGTGACTGGTTACGAAGTTCAATACAAGAGCGGCTTGAACTGGATTACCGCCGACGGAGGTTTGGTCGACGCCGATATTCGTTCCATCACGGTTTACCCAACCCCTTGGACAGCGCTCTTTATTAGAGTTGCCCCTGTTTCCGACTTCGATGATCCAGTAACACAACGAACCAACTGGACCAACTACACGGGCATATCCGAGGGAACTGCTCCTGTAGCATTCAACATCGCCGGCACCTTGGAGAACATTTCTTCTCCACTGGTGGCTGCTTCTAGTGGCGAAGTTGTAGTCCTTGAAGGAAGCGACTTCGATCAGAGCACTACCAACAAAGTTCGAGTCAGCACGGGGATCAACGCCAACGCGTCGAGCATCGGTAGAGCCGCCGTCACGAAGACAATGGATGTAGCAGCAGTGGTCATTTCCCCCACTCGATTGTCGTTTGCGATGCCGAAGGTGACGATGCCCTCTGGGCAGACCCAGCTGGCATCCACGGTTCAAGTTTTGAGTACCACCGGAGTTCTATCGGAGCCGGTTGCATTCAACTACATTCCAAAGAAGCTGACTCAAAAAATTGCGTTAACCGGGCTACCAACGTCTACTAAGTTGACGGTGGGCACTGCGATTAATGCAACCCTTGCGCCACTTGGAGCGATTCCAAGAATTAGTTCTACAAGTTCGACCTGTTCGGCGACCCTAGACGAGAACGGTGCCGTTGCGATTACACCAACTGCTAAGGGTGCCTGTACGGTAACCATTGCAGCTCCTGCAACCCCTGGTTACTCGGCCGCTACCTCAAAGGTTCTCAAGTACACAGTTTCGGGCTTGAGCCAAGCAATAACTTTTGCAGACCCTGCAGATCGCACTTGGAGCCCAGAACCGTTTGACTTGGTTGCCTCATCTAGCCGAGACCTGCCGGTCACGTTTACCACCACAACCTCTACTGTCTGTTCGATAAGTGGAACTGAACTGACCATGTTGAAGGCTGGTGTGTGTTCGGTTAGGGCTACTTCGGTTGGCAATACTACGACCGAGGCTGCGTTACCGATTACCCAATCGTTCACAATCACCAAGGCCAATCGCACAGCTGGCTTTGAAGTATCGCTAAATAGTGTCGCCGAAGATGGTGCCGAAACACCAGTAACTTTGGATGCTTCGTCGATGCTGGCTAGTGGTGCCAATGTCACCGTTGCCATCGGTATGGACCCACTTGACGCACCGGTAACCTTGAGCGCTCGAGAAGGAACTGTCTTGTTCACGGTTGCTTCAGCCGATGATAATGCTGGCCGCTGTATTGCCGATTCAGGCGTCGAGGGCTCCACCGAAGGTGTTATCACTTTGACCAACCTGGGATCGTGCAAGGTCACGATTACTCAACCTGCTGACACTCGCTACAACGCTGGTGAGTCGGTAGTTGTCTGGATTAACACAATCTCTAGAACCGGCGAAGTCGAAGATGTTGAGCAGGACTTGGGCGACGGCGATGCGTCAGAGGAAGACACAGACACAAATGTGTCCGACCCAGATACTGAGGACGCAGTGGCAATCGAATTGCCAAGCACCGGCGGTCGCTTTGACTTCGGTGGCAATGTTGGGCTTGTTTACACTGCTGCCACCGGAAAGCTGACGTTGACTACGCGAACACAGTTTGTTGGAACATTCAAAGTTGTGATGACTTCGCCTGATGCTTCCAAGAAGTGGTTCAAGGTTCAAAAGATCGTCAAGAAGAAAAAGGTCATGGTTGATACGAATTCTTGTACTTTGACCTTGAGTTTGAAGAAGAATACCAAGCTCAAGACGATGGTGTTGCGTACTATCGGATCGGGTTGCACCCTAAGCACCTCTGGAAAGGCAGCTCTAACTGAGAGCACTATTCAGAAAATCAAGATTGCTTATGTGTTCAACCGAGCCTACGCAAAGACCGGTTTGAACTATCAGGGCACTAGCCGCAACAAGGTGAGAATCTTGGCGAAGGTGAAGAGAACCCTAATCTTGAAGGTTGGTAGCGCGAACTAAATAGTTCGACTACTCCCACTCGATGGTGCCAGGCGGCTTTGAGGTGACGTCGAGCACAACTCGGTTTACGCCTTCTACCTCATTGGTGATTCGGTTGGAAATCTTTGCGAGCACGTCGTAAGGCAAACGAGACCAGTCGGCGGTCATTGCGTCCTCGCTTGAAACAGGGCGAAGCACAATCGGATGTCCGTAGGAACGGCCATCTCCCTGAACACCAACCGAACGAACGTCTGCCAAAAGCACTACTGGACACTGCCAGATCTCTTGGTCAAGACCAGCCGCCGTAAGTTCGGCTCGGGCAATTGCATCTGCTTTGCGCAACAGGTCCAGGCGTTCTTTGTTAACTTCACCGATGATTCGGATTCCAAGTCCTGGGCCAGGAAACGGCTGGCGCTGCACGATTTCGGACGGCAGCCCTAGTTCGGCACCAATAGCTCGCACTTCGTCCTTGAAAAGGGTGCGCAAAGGTTCGACCAATTCGAAGTCGAGGTCGTCTGGAAGCCCGCCAACGTTGTGGTGACTCTTGATGCCGGCAGTTGCTCCGCCGCCAGACTCCACAACGTCTGGGTAGAGAGTTCCCTGAACCAGAAAACGAATCGGGCGGTTGTCGGCTTTCGACTCTTCGATTAGTGCCTGCTGGGCCTCTTCGAAGGTGCGAATGAATTCGCGTCCGATTATCTTGCGCTTGGTCTCTGGGTCGGTAACACCGGCCAGGGCATCGAGGAACTTCTTCTCGGCATCAACCACGACGAGACGAATGCCGGTTGCGGCCACGTAATCGCGTTCCACCTGCTCGGCTTCGTCTTGGCGAAGTAGCCCGTGGTTCACGAATACGCAAACCAACTGATCGCCAACCGCCTTGTGCACAAGAGCTGCGGCTACAGCCGAGTCGACTCCGCCGGAGAGACCACAGATCACTCGGTCGCTGCCAACCTGAGCCCGAATCTTTTCAACCTGCTCGGCAATGACATTTCCGGAGTTCCAGGTAGCTGGAATTCCTGCGGCGTTGTGAAGGAAGTTCTCTAAAACGTTCTGGCCAAACTGTGAGTGCTTGACCTCTGGGTGCCACTGCACTCCGTAAATCTTCTTCTCGCTGTTGGCAAATGCTGCCACTGGAGTGGTTTCGGTTGAGGCCAAAACCTCAAAGCCACTAGGGGCTTCCATCACCTGGTCGCCGTGGCTCATCCAGCAGATCTGGTGTTCTGGCTGACCAGCCAAAATCTCTCCGCCCGATTTTACGTTTAGCTCGGTAGCTCCGTATTCGCGCTTGCCGGTTTTGTCGACACGTCCACCAAGGGCATTGGCCAAAGTCTGGAAGCCGTAACAAATGCCGAGTACCGGAATACCGAGCTCTAGAATCTCGGCGTCTAGTTGTGGCGAAGCGTCCTCGTAAACCGAAGCTGGTCCGCCCGAGAGAATGATCGCAGCAGGGTTCTTTTCGCGAACTTCGGCTGCGGTGATGGTGTGGTGCACGATCTCGCTATAAACACTGGCCTCGCGAACGCGACGGGCGATTAGCTGCGCATACTGAGCGCCAAAGTCAACTACAAGTACGGTCTGGTTCACTTGGCGTCCTTTTGTTCAAGTTCTCTAAGCTCGCGCTCGGCAACCTTGCTGTAGTGGCGTTCGGCGAAGAAACTGAGGAACGGCACTACTCCCCCAGCTGCAATTAGCAGAAAGCGCCAAAGGCTCCAGCGAAGCAACGACCAGAGTCGGAAGTCGGTGTAGAGATAAGCAACATAAAGCCAGCCGTGAACAATCAACACGATTGAAGTTAGGTTAATCCCAGTCTCAGGTAGTCCGACTCTAAATTCGTCGGCGTCCAATCGGAACTGCTCGAAGGTTATAAGCCCATTTGGCCCGAGCATCCAGAGATCCGAGGACGTTGCTAGGCGAATTACATAAAGCACCGTAATTACGATCAGGAAGACGCCGGTGATGTTTGCCGCCACTTTGTATTGACTCAAAACTCTTGCTACGGCAAGGTGGTGGCTACTTTGGTTTGGCATTATTCAATACTACCTTCGCGGTTTTGGCGGTTGACTTCGTCCTGGACTAAGCGACCCCAGAGGAAAATAGCGGAGAAGGCAAACAGCACCCATTCCGCTGCATAGAACGCGGTTAGCCAGTTGAACGTGTTCTCACCAGGGTTCACGCCGATGAGAATTTGCTCTCCTATATAGGAGTCGTTTTGAACGATTACAAAACCCGCATAGGAAGTGATTTGTTCTGGCAGGCCTGGTTGGTTGATTAGCTGCGGCACCGAGAGTGATTCGAAAAGGCCGGCTTGCGCTGGCATCGGGTCTTCGCTCGGTTCGTAGAGGCCTTGGAACTTCTGAAGGGCGGCAATCGATACTGATTCTCGGATTTCCTTGGCTTCGCTCAAGGCAGCCTCCTGGAATGCAAACCAACCGGTCGCCAGAACTACTAGGTCGCCATCGAACGTGATTGCCGGCTGCACTACCCAGAAACCGTTTTGAGCTTCGCCATTGCCCAAAAGCTGGATGCGATTCTTGATGACAAACGCTTGGCCGGCCATCGGGGTCGCTTCAAATTCGACCAAACGGTCGGCTTGCTTGGTTAGGAAAGGCGACGACGGTTCGGCCAATTCGTTGAGTGGAACCGCAACCTGAACCTCAGGAGTTTTTGGGATGAAACGAAAGGTGCGCTCAGCCTGCCACTGGGCGAGCGACGCAAAGGCGGCAGCAACCGCGAGCGCAAGTAAAAGACCTGCAATCCACTTTGGCTTGGTGGACTCTTTGAGGAATGTGACCCTAGGCATTTAGGAGTTGTATGGAGCCACAACCACGTCGACGCGCTGGAATTCCTTCAAGTCGCTGTAGCCGGTGGTGGCCATTGCGCGCTTGAGTGCGCCAATCAGGTTCGTGGTTCCGTCTGCCGAAGAAGAAGGGCCGAGCAGGATCTGCTCGAGGGAGCCAGAGGTTCCCACGTGCACACGAGAACCGCGTGGTAGTTCTGGGTGGAATGCTTCCTGACCCCAGTGCCATCCCTGGCCAGGTGCTTCGGTAGCGCGAGCCAAAACCGAACCGAGCATTACGGCGTCGGCACCGCAGGCAATAGCTTTCACGATATCGCCAGAGGTTCCAAGACCTCCATCGGCGATGACGTGCACATAGCGTCCGCCGGATTCGTCCATATAGTCGCGTCTGGCTCCGGCAACGTCGGCTACCGCGGTTGCCATTGGCGCGTGGATTCCGAGAACCTTACGAGTGGTCGAAGCAGCTCCGCCACCAAAACCAACTAGGACGCCGGCGGCACCGGTGCGCATTAGGTGAAGGGCGGCGGTGTAGGTAGCGGCTCCACCGACGATCACTGGAACGTCAAGTTCATAGATGAACTCTTTGAGGTTCAGTGACTCGGCGGTTTGGGAAACGTGTTCCGCAGAAACGGTGGTTCCGCGAATTACAAAAAGGTCGACCCCGGCCTTGACCACGGTCTCGTGGAATTCGGCAGTGCGCTGCGGTGAAAGAGCTCCGGCCACGGTCACGCCAGCTTCACGAATCTGAGCCAGACGATCGCGAATCAGTTCAGCCTTGATTGGAGCCGAGTAGAGGCTCTGCATGCGAGCGGTTGCTTCGGTTTCCGAAAGCCCAGCGATTTCCGCAAGCTGTTTGGTTGGGTCTTCGTAGCGGGTCCAGAGACCTTCTAGATCTAGAACACCGAGGCCACCAAGCTTGCCGATGGCAATTGCGGTCTCCGGTGAAACCGCCGAGTCCATTGGAGCTGCCAGCACCGGTAGGTCGAACGAGTAGGCGTCGATGTTCCATGTGGTGGAGACATCCTTTGGGTCGCGGGTTCTACGCGAAGGAACCACGGCAACGTCGTCGAATGCCCAGCTGCGGTGGGCACGCTTGTTGCGGCCAATCTCGATTTCGGTCAACTGTTTTCCTAACGGCTTGAGTAGTTTGGTGCTTCGGCGATCATCTGAACGTCGTGCGGGTGGCTTTCCTTTAGTCCGGCCGCGGTGATGCGAACGAACTTACCCTTTTGCTGCAGTTCGTCGATGGTTTCCGAACCGACATAACCCATGGACGCACGAAGGCCACCGACGAGTTGGTGAACCACGGTTTGAACGGTGCCACGGTATGGAACGCGACCCTCGATGCCTTCCGGCACCAACTTGTCTTCGCGAAGCACGTCGTCTTGGAAGTAACGGTCCTTCGAGTAGCTCTTGGCCTCGCCGCGAGACTGCATCGCTCCGAGCGAACCCATTCCTCGGTAAGTCTTGAATTGCTTACCCCCAACGAAAGTGATGTCGCCTGGGGCTTCATCGGTTCCGGCAAGAAGTGAGCCGAGCATTACGGCATTGGCTCCGGCAACCAGAGCCTTAGCGATGTCCCCGGAATACTGCAAACCGCCATCGGCAATCACTGGAACACCGGCAGGTTTGCAGGCCTGAGCGGCCTCGTAAACGGCGGTAACCTGAGGAACACCGACTCCGGCAACCACGCGGGTGGTGCAAATCGAACCGGGGCCAACGCCAACCTTCACGCCGTCGACTCCGGCGTCTACAAGAGCCTTGGCGCCTTCGCGAGTTGCCACGTTTCCACCAATGACGTCAACGTTCTTAGCAAAAGGTTCGGCTTTGATTTTGGCGACCATCTCCAGGACGGCACGATTGTGGCCGTGAGCGGTATCGACAACGAGGATGTCTACGCCTGCATCAATCAGAGCCATGGCTCGTTCCCAAGCATCGTTTCCAACACCAACTGCGGCGGCAACTAGAAGTCGACCGGAAGAGTCTTTAGAAGCTAATGGATACTTGTCACTCTTGTCGAAATCCTTCACGGTGATTAAACCGGTTAGTCGACCGTTGTCGTCGATGAGTGGAAGTTTCTCAATCCGGTGCTGAGCGAATAGGGCAATCGCCTCGTTTGGGTTGATGCCAGTCTTTGCGGTGATCAGCGGCATCGGGGTCATCACGTCTTTGACCAGAGTGGTTGAACGCTGAACCTCAAGCACGAAACGCATGTCACGGTTGGTGACGATGCCAACCAAGGTGCCGTCCTCGTCGATCACTGGCAGCCCGGAAACGCGGTAACGGCCGCAAAGTTCGTCGACTTCTTGAATGGTTGCCAAAGGAGTTGTAGTCACCGGGTGGGTGATCATTCCGGCTTCGGAACGCTTGACCATGTCGACGGCCTGAGCCTGGCGCTCGAGCGAAAGGTTTCGGTGCAAAACACCGATGCCACCCTGACGAGCCATGGCAATCGCCATGCGAGCTTCGGTTACTGTGTCCATTGCCGAAGAAATTAGGGGAACGTTTATTTCAACGCGCTTGGTCAGTTTGGTCTTGGTAACTACGCCACTGGGGACAATATTTGACTCGCCAGGCAGAAGCAGCACGTCGTCGTAGGTTAATCCGACAAAACCGAAGGGGTCGTTCTGGGTCATCTCTAAATTCTACCCCTGCTAACAAGTATGTTTCTATCGGCCAAAACGGGGTTTATGGCGAACGTAAATCTAGTAAAGTTGCGAGTTAGATACTCACCGAATCACCCGGTGGCGTTTTTACCGAGAGGTTTAGTTTGAACCAGCTATCTAATACGCGCACCAAGCGCCTGGGAATGATATTCATTGCCCTGTTCGCGTTGTTCACTTTAGTTCCTGGCGCTCTCCCTTCCGCCGCGCAGGAGATTAAAGCCTCAAACATCTATACCGAAGACACAGCCGTAAGTCAGTTGATTGTTGGTGGAACAGTTAAGAATGATGGAGTTGGAGTAGCCGGAATCAAACTACGTGTCACCGGGCCGAACTTTGATGAGGTTGCCACCACCGGCGAGGATGGAAAATGGCAAATAGTTGTTCCTACCAAGGCAAAGTACCAGGTGGAAATCGATCTAACCAGCCTTCCTGCCGGCGTTGACCTAAGAGATCCAGAAACTACCGTTCGAGAAGCGGATGTCTCGGTCACCGACACCGCCGCTGTGCTTTTCCCTTTGGGAAAAAGCACCCGTGTTGTCCAGCCGTTTGGTGACCAGCTTATGGTTCGCATCTTCGCTGGATTGAACCTGGGCCTTCTCCTTGCTGTTGCTTCAATTGGAATCTCGCTAATCTTCGGAACCACCGGGCTGAACAACTTTGCTCATGGTGAAATGGTTACCTTCGGAGCACTTTCCGGCTTTACCTTCGCAGTAATCTTCGAACTCCCGCTCGTCGTAGCTGGGTTGCTTACCATCTTGGTTTCGGCAGCCTTTGGCTACACGCAAGACGCCGCAATCTGGAAACCACTTCGAAAGCGCCGCCTAGGTTTGAACCAGATGATGATTGTTTCAATTGGTTTTGCAATCGTGGCCCGCTACCTGCTGCTGATCTTTTTCGGTGGAGACACCAAGGTGCTTTCGGGTTCATTCGAAGCAGTCAAACTGGGGCCTGTCGACACCACCGTAACATCGCTCTGGTCAATGGGCTTAGCCGTCATCACACTCGCCGGAGTCGCGATTTTCCTTACCCGAACCCGAATCGGAAAAGCGACTCGAGCCGTTTCGGACAACTCTTCGCTAGCTGCCGCTTCAGGCATCGATGTTGAGCGAATCATCCGAATCGTGTGGGTGGTAGCTGGTGGACTTACTGGTATCGCTGGCCTTTTCTACGGACTCCAGTTCCAGGCCAGCTGGCTAACCGGTTCTCAGATTCTGCTCCTCATGTTTGCCGCTGTAACTCTAGGTGGTCTCGGCACCGCACTCGGCGCAGCGGTCGGTGCACTAATTATCGGTTTTGTGGTCGAGCTATCCTCGCTTGTGCTACCCGTTGACCTTAAGTACGCATCAGCACTTGTCATCCTGATTCTGGTTCTGCTAATCAGACCTCAGGGTGTACTAGGTAAAAAGCAGAGAATCGGCTAGGAGAAAATCATGGACTTAGGACTTACTCTGACCCTGGCCGTTGGCCAACTGTTCAACCCACTGACGGCTGCCTACATCCTTTGCGCGATAGGTCTAGCTGTGCACTTCGGCTTCACCGGCCTTCTAAACTTTGGTCAGGCCGCTTTCGCTGCCGTGGGGGCCTACGGTATGGCCATCGGTGTTCTAACCCTGAAGCTACCCCTGCTGGTTGCAATGGGTTTCGCTTTGATCTGCGTTGTAGTGTTTGCGCTCATCCTAGGTATCCCGACCCTGAGACTTCGAGCCGACTATCTCGCCATCGTGACCATCGCTGCCGCCGAAGTTTTCCGTTACCTGATGTCAACCAGCGGTTTCTCAAAAGTAACCGGTGGTTCGAATGGTTTAAGCCAGTTCGGTTACGAGTTTTACACATGGAACCCAATCCCAGCGGGGCAATATAATTTGGGTCTCTTCACCTGGACCGAGGAAGAGGTTTGGCTACGAATTGTGGCTTTCTCACTGGTTGGCCTATCGGCAGCCCTAGTTTGGTCGATGATGCGCTCTCCTTGGGGACGCGTACTCAAGGGTATTCGCGAGGATGAAGACGCCGTTAGAAGCTTGGGTAAGAACGTCTTCTCCTACAAACTTCAGTCGCTAATCATCGGCGGTCTCTTCGCTGGTCTCGGCGGAATCGTATTTGTGTTAGCAATGTCAAACGTTCAGCCATCGGCTTGGGTAACCACATTCACCTTCATGATTTGGACCGTTCTGCTGCTAGGTGGTGCAGCAACCGTGCTGGGTCCAATTGCTGGAGGAATGGTTTTCTTCGTGCTACTCACACTCACCAACGAACTGCTTGCAGGTTTGGTCGCAATCGGATGGCTTCCATTCCTAGACCAGGCTCAAGTGGCTCAAATTCGATTTATTCTGATCGGTCTCTCCTTGATGCTGCTGGTTATTTTCCGGCCTCAGGGAATGTTCGGCAACAAGAAGGAGCTGCGTTTCAATGCCTAATGAAATTGTTGTTGGAAAAGCCGAACCAGGCTGTAAGAAAGTCGATCCAATCGTCGTTGCCTCGAATGTGACTCGTCGATTTGGAGGAAACCTGGCGGTTAACGTTGAGCACCTAGAGATTCCTCGCGGTAAAATCACCGCGCTGATCGGCCCAAACGGTGCCGGCAAAACTACCCTGTTCAACCTACTTACCGGATTCGACAAACCTGACTCTGGTGAGTGGACTTTTGAGGGTAAGAGTATCGCCGGTGTTTCGTCTTACAAGGTTGCCCGCCGTGGCATGATTCGAACCTTCCAATTGACTAAGTCTCTGAACGCGATGACAGTAATTGAGAATATGCGTTTGGGTGCTCAAAAGCAGCGCGGTGAAAACTTGCTTTCCGGGCTCTTTTCGTTCCTTTGGAAGGGTGAAGAGAACCGAATTACTGAAACCGCAGATGAACTTCTAAAGCGATTCAAGCTTGATGCCAAGCGCGAAGACTATGCCGGCTCGCTTTCTGGTGGCCAGCGCAAGTTGCTAGAGATGGCTCGAGCGCTGATGAGCAAGCCAACTCTGATCATGCTTGATGAACCAATGGCAGGCGTTAACCCAGCTCTTACTCAGAGTCTGCTCGATCACATAAAGGGCCTAAAAGCGGGTGGCACCACGGTGTTGTTCGTAGAACACGACATGCACATGGTGCGCCACATCTCCGACTGGGTAATCGTTATGGCAGAAGGTCGAGTGGTTGCTGAGGGTGAGCCTTCGGTGGTCATGAAAGATCAGGCCGTTATCGATGCCTACCTAGGTGCTCACCACGACACCGACCTTGGAACCATGAAGAAGGGCAAGTAGTCATGGCAAGTAAGACTCCAGTAGTTCACGTAGATAACGTGACCGCCGGTTACCTTCCAGGTATCAATATTCTCAATGAATGTTCACTTACTGCCAACGAGGGTGAACTGATTGGCATCATCGGCCCTAACGGGGCTGGCAAATCGACTCTATTGAAGGCAGTGTTTGGCCTTGTCAACGTTCGCGGCGGTAAAGTGCTTCTCAACGGGGATGACATTACCAACTTGAAGGCCAACAAACTTGTTGCCAAAGGTGTTGCATTCGTGCCACAGAGCGACAACGTCTTCCCGAGCCTAACCATCGAAGAAAACCTGCAGATGGGTGTATTCCAGGCCCCGAAGCGATTCAACGAGCGTTTTGAGTTCGTCACGAGCATCTTTCCAGACCTTGGCAAACGTCGCCACCAGCGCGCTGGAAGCCTATCTGGTGGAGAACGCCAGATGGTGGCTATGGGCCGCGCGCTAATGATTGACCCGTCGGTTCTCCTTCTAGACGAGCCTTCAGCCGGTCTATCCCCTGTGCGCCAAGATGAAACCTTCATTCGCGTGAAGGAAGTCAACCAGGCCGGAGTAACCGTGATCATGGTTGAACAGAACGCCCGTCGCTGTCTTCAGATTTGTGACCGCGCTTATGTTCTTGACCAGGGCAAGGACGCCCACACCGGCACCGGACGTGAGCTTTTGAACGACCCTAAGATGGTCGAGCTCTACCTCGGTAACCTAGCCGAACTATAAAAACTATTCTGACTGCGACGGTCTAAACCGCCGAATCATTTGTCAAAAGCGAATCCCCCCAGCCTTTCGGCTGGGGGGATTCGTCTAGTCTTGCGACCTAGGAACTACTTGACCGAGTTACCGGCAACTACTTCCTGAAGGGTGCTGATACCAGAGCCATCGGTGTACTTCCAGATACCGATTGATGCACCGGTTGGGTCACCGTTGGCGTCGAATTCGATTGGGCCAGAGTAGCCTTCGTAGTCGATGTCCTTGCCAGCCTTGATTGCAGCTAGACCGTCAGCGTAGGTTGAAACCTTCTCGCCACCGGAAGAAACCGAAATCATGTTGGCAGCAATTGCTTCGCCTGAGTCGTTGCCAGCCTGCTGTGCTGCAAGTGCTAGCAACATAACTGCGTCGTATGACTCAGCTAGGTAAGCGAACTCAGTTAGTTCCTTGCCGTAGTTTTCGAAGTACAGGTCAGCTGCGCGCTTCTTGAAAGCTTCGTCAGTCTTTCCACCAGGAAGGGTTCCCTGTGCACCGGTTAGGTAACCAGCCCATGCTTCTTCTGAGAAGTTAGCTAGGTTTCCGTCTACTAGGTAGATCTTTGAACCGTCGAAATTCTTCTTCTGAAGAGCAGGAACGATCTTCTTAACCTCGTCGTAGGAGATTAATAGGACCGAGTCAGCGCCAGCAGCGATAACCTTGTCAACCGCTGCGTCGAAGTTCGACTCAGCTTCTGGGAAGGCTTCTTCTGCAACAACGTTTGCTCCGGCAGCCTTGATAACTTCAACTGCCTTGTCCTTTAGGCCCTGACCGTAGGCGGTGTCCTGGAAGATAACGCCAATGTTCTCGTTGCCATCCTTAACGATCTGGTTTCCGATAACGCCACCCTGAAGTAGGTCTGAAGGAGCGGTGCGGAAGTAGTATCCGCCGTCGTTCCAGGTGCTTAGGTCAGGTGCAGTGTTCGACATCGAGATCTGGACAGTCTTTGCGCTGGTGATCTGGTCGATGATGTTTCGGGTTACACCAGATGCAGCAGCACCGATAATCGCGTCAACACCAGAAGCAAGAAGCTTGGTTGCTGAGTCTTTTGCGATTGCTGGGCTGTCACCGTCTGATGAGTCCTCTAGGGTCCATTCAACTGGCTTGCCTAGAACACCGCCTGCTTCGTTGATTTCCTTGATTGCTAGGTCGATGCCAGCAATTTCAGGTGGGGAAAGGAATGATAGTGCACCAGTTAGTGGAAGGATTCCACCAAGCTTTAGAACACCGTCGCCTGCAGCGTACTGCGAGGCTGGTGCGGCACAACCAGAGAGTGCAAGGGCGGCTGCTGCAACTACAGCAACTGAGCCAACTGCACGCTTAGCTGAAAAAGCGCTCATGTTTATTGCTCCTAATTAAGTAATGGCAGATTGGGAAAACCCAATCCGTCCACTTCCAATTTTACTTCGCCTTACCGACTATTTGGTAGTCCCGCGCAACATAGCGTAATCAAATAGTTATCCCGCGCTTTGCGGTTGATTCCTCTGACTGGGTCGAAGAAGATCGATACTCAGCAGTACCAGAGCAAGCCAGACCAAACCAAACCCGAACCAGCGAGCCTGCGGCATGGGTTCTTGAAACACTGTGAGAGCCAAAATGAACTGGATGGTTGGCGTTAGGTATTGCATGAACCCGATGTAGCGTAAAGGTAAGTGTTGGGCCGCAACCCCGAACAAAATCAATGGAACCGCTGTCATCACACCATAGAACGCGAGGCCAAAAGCACCTGGCGCACCCTCACTCAAAAAACGAACTCCCTGCGAGCTGAACGCCACGAAGCCAAGTTGGATTACAGCAACCGGTAGTAGGAGGCCCGACTCAAGCGCAAAACTATTGACCGCAGATACTTCGCCGCCAAGTTTGCTTTTGGCAAAACCGTAGATCGCGAAGGATGCCGCCAAAGATAGCGCCAACCAAGGCAGCCTTCCGTAATCGAAGGTCAGCACTACAACTGCCACGAACCCAGATCCAACGGCTGCCCATTGAATGACGCTAAGACGTTCGCCCAGAAACACCACGGCCAGAGCAATCGTCATTAGCGGATTTATGAAATAGCCAAGCGAAGATTCAATAACGTGATGCTCGACAATCGCAATCACGTAGATCTGCCAGTTGATCATTATGAAGACAGAGGAAACGATTACCCAGCGAAACTGTTTCCAGTTTTTCAAAACTGGGAGCAACTTTTTGAAATCTTTTCGAAAGGCGATCAGAACTGCTGCAGTGAGGAATCCAAAAACGATGCGCCAGACCACGATCTCCCAAGGCCCAGCGAAAGCCAAACCGGTGATGATCAGGGGGAAGCTGCCCCAGATTAGGTAGGCGGATAGACCTACCGCTAACCCTTTGCCGGTGCTTTTTTGACCCATTCGCTCAGCCTAGTCTCAAATGAAAAATCCCCGAGAGCCTGAACTCTCGGGGATTTTTTAGTTTTTGGTTAGCGAACTACGATCGCAAGCACATCGCGAGCCGAGAGAACCAGATACTCTTCGTTGTTGTACTTCAGCTCGGTGCCGCCATACTTCGAGAAGATGACCTTGTCGCCTACTGCAACGTCTACTGGAATGCGCTTGCCGGAGTCGTCTACGCGACCTGGACCAACAGCGATTACTTCAGCTTCCTGTGGCTTCTCTTTTGCGGTATCTGGAATTACCAGACCCGATGCGGTTACTGTTTCCGCCTCTAGTGGGCGAACTACGATGCGATCCTCAAGTGGCTTAATTGTTACCGACACATTGACCTCTTGTCTTTTTATAAATCGAATTGGCTGCCCTTATGGCAACTGTTTAAGTGTAAATCACCGTTAGCACTCACGCAAGTAGAGTGCTAGTTTTGGTTCATGCTTCCTGCAGATTTCGTCAAACTGGTTTCCCCTGAAGGTCAGGCCCTCTTAGCCTCGGTTGGGGTAGAAACCAAACTCGACGTGGTCAAAACCGTCAGCAAACTAAGAGCGGCTGGGCACGATGCAGGACTTGTGGCAACCGTCCTATCTCAGGCGAAACTGCGAGGACGAGCGGCTGCCAAGTTTGGTGAATTTGCCAAGAGTATGTTTTTCACCGAGGACGGGCTCGAGCAAGCTTCCCGCCTGCAGGTGGCAGCACTTCACGCCGGACGCTTTAGATCGGCAGGGATTAGCCAAGTAGCCGACCTAGGTTGCGGAATTGGTGCCGAGTCTCTCGCCATGGCAGCAATCGATTTGAATGTTGTGGCCGTTGAACTAGATGAAGTTACGGCAGCCTGCGCCACCTACAATCTGGCGCCGTTTGAAAACGCCGAAGTTTTAAACGCGGACGTCACTGAGTTGGATTTATCAAAGTTTGAATCCGCATTCTTCGACCCCGCTCGCCGGGAATTGGGTTCCAGTAAAGAACGTGCAACTCGAAAGTTTGACCCGGCTTCGTTTTCGCCAAATTTCGATTGGGTGGTTGAGCAGGCTCGTTTGCGACCAACGGGCATCAAGGTTGGGCCAGGGCACCCCCACGAAGCAATCCCTGAAGGTGCCGAGGCTCAGTGGGTTTCTGTGAACGGTGATCTGGTTGAGTTAGGGCTATGGTTTGGCTCGCTGGCTCGGCCAGGAGTTGCTCGCTCGGCGCTTTTGATTCGCGACGGTGTTCGGCATGAACTTGTTAGCGAGACAACCAACCCACCGCATGCCCCACTCCGAGAGCTTGGCGAATTTCTATACGAACCAGACAACGCGTTGGTTCGCTCACACTTAATTTCGGTTATCGCCGAGCAAGAAGACCTAGGGATTATCTCCCCAGAGATTGCCTACCTCACGGGCGACCGAGAACTTGAAAGTCCGTGGCTTCGTGGATTCAAAGTTTTGGAATCGATGGCTTTTGATCGAAAGAAACTTAAGGCCCGACTACAGGAAATGAACGTAGGCATCCTGGAAATCAAAAAACGTGGCAGTGACGTGGTTCCGGAAACCCTGCGCAAAGAACTTCAGTTAAAAGGCGAGAGAGCCGCCACCCTGATTGTTACCAGAGTGGGCGACTCCCATCGCGCAATTATTTGTGAAGCAATTTAGTCTTCGCGTCCGCCACGATCGAAGCCGAATCCTCCGCGCATTCCGTCGTCATAGCCACCCATTGGGTAACCGTTCTTGATTCCCCAAATAGTTAGTGCAACCATTCCGATTGTGCTCAAGATCCAAAGCCCGATGACGCTGTAACCAACCGCGACTCCGGCAATTGCGAGGCCACGACCTGCCTGACCAGACTTCTTGATTTGAGCCAGCGAGACGTGACCGGTGATTACAGCTGCGGCTGCTCCGAACCCGGTTACTGCGGTTGCGATTGAAACAACCGCAAGTGAGTTCAAGTTGGTGAAGTCGTATTTTGGGGTGTCTTCGTTTTTGGTGCGTGCCATTTGTTTTTCTCCTTGTTTTTGTGCTGCTAGTAACAAGTAGAGATTCACTAACTGGGAGTAACCTGCATGTAACCTGCGTGGCGTCTGGGGGTCTATGACTGAACGGTCTCGACCGAGAGCGTTGAATCAACTCCAAAACTTAGGTTCGAAGGTGCTCTGCCGGCCATGACCAGCTGAGCGCCGAGTGCTGCAATCATCGCTCCGTTGTCAGTGCACAGGCTGAATGCCGGGATTCGAAGTGCGATACCGTTAGCGTCGCAGCGTTCCTTAGCTAGCTCGCGAAGACGCGCATTGGCAACCACTCCTCCGCCCAAAAGCAAGCGCTTGATGCCATGGTCCAGGCAGGCGGCGACTGCTTTCTGGGTGAGCACATCGGCAACCGCTTCACGGAAAGAGGCGGCCACGTCGGCGGTTGAAAATTCTTCACCCCGTGCTTCCGCCGATTCCACCCATCGGGCAACCGCGGTCTTTAGACCAGAAAAACTAAAGTCGTAGCGGTGTTTCTCCATGTCCTTAGGGAGAGTCAAACCTCTGGGGAACCGAATCGACTTAGGGTCACCCTCGGCAGCCGCGGCATCGATCGCAGGCCCGCCAGGGTAACTCAAGCCAAGCAGTCGGGCAACCTTGTCGAAGGCTTCACCGGCAGCGTCGTCGATGGTTTCACCGAGCAGTTGAACGTCGTCGAGTAGGTCTCGAACCAAGAGGAGTGATGTGTGACCGCCGGAAACCAGCAGAGCAATGGTTGGAAGTTCTAGTTCGCCATCTAGGACGTCGACGCCAACGTGACCGACCAGGTGATTTACCGCATAGATAGGTTTGCCACTGGCAACCGCGAGCGCTTTTGCCGCACCAACGCCAACCATTAGCGCGCCGGCTAGGCCAGGCCCATTGGTCACTGCGATGGCATCTACCTCGCTCATAGATACGCCCGCTTCGGAAAGCGCCTTCTCTAGAGTTGGCTCGAGCGCTTCCAAGTGAGCCCTGGCGGCAATCTCGGGAACCACGCCTCCGAATCTTGCGTGAAGATCCATCGACGACGAGATGACGTTTGCCAGCAGGGTGTTACCTCGAACAATTCCGACCCCGGTCTCGTCGCAAGATGATTCGATGCCGAGGACTATGGGGTTGCTCTTGCTTGGAGCACTCAGCGTACGTCTCATGATCCAGGCATCCACGTCGTCTGGTTGGTAATAGCGCTTGCGTGTATCGATGTGCTCGAAACCAAGGGCAAGATAAAGCGATCGAGCAACTTCATTGTCGGCTCGAACTTCAAGGAAAATCTCTTTCGCACCCAGCTGCTGCGCTTGTGCAATCAATTTGGTCATGAGTCTTCGACCAAGACCCTGGCCGCGGATCTCTTCCGACACCGCGATGGTTTGCACATCGGCTTGGTCACTTGTGGGGAGCTTGCTGAGCCCGGCATAACCAACCACTTGTTGATCGGCAAGCAGCACAAAATAGCTGGTGTGATCGGCAAGCAGTTCGAAGCGCATCGACTCTTCGGCCCAGGCATCGCGTTCGAAGCACTTCTCTTCTAGAGCCATTATTTGATCGAGCTGTGATTCCTGAGCCAGCTCTAACCTGTATTCGCTCAAAGGCCTGCCCCCTTGGGAACTCGAGCCTTGGGCTCGACGGCATCGGCAGCTCTTAGGTAGAGCGCGGAAACATCTGTGGAGAGAACGCCAGCAGCCTGCTGGGCCTCGGTAAGCAAGCCCAAGTTTCCTGCACTAATCGGCTGTTCGGTTCTAACCGGGTGCACATTGCGGTCAGTTAGGTATTCTTCCAAGTCGGCAGGCTTCATAACTCCCGGGCCTTCGACGCAGATCGGCACACCGTGCTCATCGAGACCCGAGTAGAGCGCCCAATAAACTTCTTTGCGCCTCGCGTCGGCGGTGACCAGCAGCGGTTCATTAGTCGACACCTTTACCCCTGGCAGTGCCGCGAAAGCGATCGCGTCCAGGCTGACCGCTCCAAACAAATCGGCTCCACTGCCGGCTGCGAACATCGTGGCTGCTGCGATGCCCACTCTGAGACCGGTGAAGGGAGCTGGACCTCGGCCGGCAACTACCGAATCGATATCGCTAGGAGTGACACCTGCCTCGGTCAAAACGTCAAAAATAGTTTCGCCAATCAGTTCGGCATGTTTCATGGTGTCAACGATGTTACGCTCGGTAAGAACCTTTCCGGCCGAAACCAAAGCGACACTGGTTCCGAAAGATGTGTCGATAGCAAGAATCATGCTCACAGGTTCAACTCCCGATTCTCCCAGGAGTCGCCAAAACCGGTAATCGTGACCGTACGTTCTTCAGTGGCTCCAGAGTGATCCCGCTCGATTTCGATTTCAGCCCAGCTATCCAAAAGGTCATCCGCGAAGCCGCGACCCCATTCAACTAGGACGATTGACTGCTCGGTGTCGATATCGAGATCGTCGAACTCTTCCGGCGAACTCAGGCGATAGGCATCTACGTGAACCAGCGGAACGGAACTTCCCTCGCGTTTGTGGGTTCTGGCAATCACAAAGGTTGGGCTAGACACATTGCCCACAACCTTTAAGCCTTCCCCAACTCCGCGGGTGAAAGTGGTCTTCCCAGCGCCCAATGGTCCGGTCAGAATCACCAGGTCACCGGCGTTTAGGGTTCTTGCGATTTTGATTCCAAGCTCGTGCATTTGCTCGGCCGTTTCGATGGTGAGCTTGGCAAGGACCTCGCCCACTAACCTTCACCCAAGAATTCGCGTTTGAAGCGGCCGCCCATGCGGGTCACGATTTCGTAGTTGATGGTTCCGCAGGCAGCAGCTAAATCGTCGGCGCTGGGAACACCCTTAGACCCGTCGCCAAAGATAACCACTTCGTCGCCCACCTTCACTTCGTCGTCGCCAACGTCTAGGACGAATTGATCCATGGCTATCTGAGCCAAAATCGGGTAGCGCTTTCCGTTGATGGAAACTTCAGCTCTACCGGTCGCCGCGCGAGGCAATCCTTCCGCGTAGCCGACTGGGATTAGAGCCAAGGTGGTCGCCGTCTTGGTGCGATGAAGATAGTTGTAGCTAACTCCCTGACCCGCTGGCACGTTCTTGAGTTGCGAAATCTTGGTCACTGCGGTCATGGCGGGAACCAGCCCATACTCGGCAGCGCGGTTGGTCGAGAACGGGTCAAGACCATAAAGTGCAACGCCAACTCGCACCATTTCGTAGTGAGCGTCAGGGTATGAAAGCGAACCGTCGGAAGCGGTGAGGTGGCGCAGTGTGAAGCTCACGCCCTGTCTCTTGGCCTCCGCAACGGCTGCGTCAAACTTCTCAATTTGCCTCAGGTCGTCCTCGCGGCTGGTAGTTGAAAGGTGGCTGAATATTCCCACAACTTCAACACTTGAGCCAAGTTGTTTCACAGCAGCCAGCAGATTGGGCCACTCGGCTTCGGTTGATCCGTTTCGACCGAGGCCGGTGTCAATCTTGAGGTGTAACTTTGCGACCTTTGAGGTCAGTGCCGACGCCTTGGCAATTTTGGTGAGTTGCTCAAGGTTGGCTACCCCCAGATCAACGTCGTGGAGCAACGCGGAAACGAAGTCGTCGATAGGGTCGTGCAGCCAAGCCAAGATCGGGGCAGTAATGCCTGCCTCACGAAGCTCTAGGGCCTCACTCACATCCGCCACACCCAGGTAGTCAACTCCAGCGCGTTCCAAAGTTTTAGCAACCGGAATCATCCCGTGCCCGTAGGCGTTAGCCTTCACCACACCCATAACCTTTACGCCTGAAGCGCGGGCGCGCATGACATCGAGGTTGTGAACAATCGCCGCAAGGTTGATTCGAAGAGTTCTCATTCGGCCACCACCATCGCTACAGCCATTCCACCGTCGTGGCTAATCGAAACGTGAAGGTTGGTGACGCCGGCAGCCTTGAGGGTTTCGCTAGTTTGGCCAACGGTTTGGATCATGGGCTTGCCGTCGTTGTTTTTAGAAATCTCGACCTCTTGCCAAGAAATACCTTCGGAACCTCCGAGCGCCTTGATCAGTGCTTCCTTCGCGGCGAACCGGCCAGCCAAAGTTTTTAGCGGCGCCTCCGCTTCTGTGGGCGAGAAAAGGCGTTCCAGTAGTTTCGGGGTTTTAGCCAACTTGGCTTCAAATCTGGAGATGTCTACTAGGTCAACGCCGATGCCCACGATCATCAGTCGGCTACTCCACGGTCACAGACTTGGCAAGGTTTCGTGGCTGGTCAACATCCAGCCCCTTCGCCTCGGCAAGCGCCATGGCGAACGCCTGCAATGGGATTACGGTCAGGATGGCTGCAAAAAGCTGTTCGGTCTGTGGAACGAAAATCACGTGCTCAGACCACTGGGCA
>JBFYOM010000003.1:0-39415 GCA_041303805.1 Micrococcales bacterium | reverse complement strand
GCAGATCCGTTCAAGTTGTTCCCAATCTCAGACATTGGTTCTGTTGCTGTTCCAGTGGTAACTTCTGCAACACCTTTGGTTTGTGATGTTGCGAACAACATTGTGACCATTGTTGGTTCGGGTACTTGTACGGTAACTGCAACACAGCCTGGCGGAACCTTCAGAGGAATTGAGTATGGAGCGGCTCCTGCTGTTACTTTGAGCTTCCCAGTTCAGGCTTCTAACCCTGCTGTGACCACTGTTAGCCCTGTTCTTCCTAATGCAACTGTTGGTGTTCAAGCTACGATTGCTAATACGTTTACTCGCGGTACTGCGACTGTTCCTACCAAGGGTGCTTGGTCGGCCACTGGTTTGCCTGCTGGTTTGACTATCAATACTGCTACTGGTGTTATTTCGGGTAAGCCGACTGCTCCTGGTGTTTATGACAACATTCAGGTGTTCTTGACTGACTCGGCAAAGATCACGGTTTCGAAGACTTTGTCTTTGACTGTTGGTGCGGCGCCTGGAATTGTTGGTCCGGCGACGGTTGCGGTTGTTGCGGGTCAGCCTGTTGTTGTGGATGATCTTGTGGCTTTGCCTGGTACTGCTCCGATTCCGGCAACTGCTGCTTGGTCTGTTACTTCAGGCACTTTGCCTGCTGGTTTGGAATTGAACCGTGACACTGGTGTGGTTTCTGGAACTCCGTCTGGTGTTGTTGGGAAGGTGACTGTCACTATTACTTTGACTGACAGTGCAACAACAAATCCTCTAACCGGCACCAAGGTGTTGACGTTTGATGTTGCTGCAGCTCCTAAGTTTGGTTCAGCTTCGGCTTCGAACCCTGCTGCGGTTGTCGAGGCTTCTGGTGTGGTTGGGGTGAAGTTGCCTACTACTGTTCCTGGTGTTACTCCGTTCAAGCCGGTTGTGGTTGGTGGTACTGCGGGTAAGCCGAAGAAGGGTGCTTTCAAGGTTGTGCCAACCGGTGCAAGTAAGGCGCTTCCGGATGGTATTACTTTCAATCCTGATACAGGTTTGATTACTGGAACTCCGTTGGCTTTGGGTGTTTACACGTTTGATGTTGTGTTTACCGATGCTAAGGGTTTGACTGCTACTCAGCCTTACCGTTTCGTGGTTGCTGCGCCTCCTACTATTACTACTGGTGCTATGTTGCCTGTTTACGAGGTTCCTTCGTCTGGCCCAGCCCCATTAATGGATTCGGTTGATTTGGGCTTTGAGGCTGCGACTAACGCAGTTTCGGGCACTGCAGCTTGGTCGGTGACAGGTTTGCCTGTTGGTTTGACCATGAACCCAGACACTGGTGTGATCACTGGAACTCCTCCGACCACAGCCACTAAGGATTTCAAGTTCACGGTGACGTTGACCGACTCTGGCGATGTTTCTGGTTCTCCTTTGATTACTCGCAAGACCTTCACCTTGCCGGTTGTGAAGGCTGGTGTGAACAAGACCACGTTGAACCTGCCGGTTGAACTAGCTGGCGGAACTTTGATCACTGATGAGGTTTTTGATCTTGATGGTGATGTTGCTTCGTCGTTGTTGTCGGTTGGAGCTTCGTCGATGAACTTGCCTGTGACTTATACAACCACCGCGACTTCGGCAACTTCTTGCTACATTGACGCCGACAAGTTACTTCACATCATTGGAACTGGTGTTTGTGGGGTTGTTGCAACCAGTGGAACTAAGACCGCGAAGAATCTTTCTTCAGCGACTCAGAGTTTTGTGGTTTCGAAGCGTTCACAGGTCCTAACGGTTACTGCTCCTGGTGAAGTTATTCCTGGTTCAGACCCAGAAGAAACTGCTCCTGAAGCTACTAACGATCCTGCTGGTTTCCGTTTGAGCGCAACCCTAAATTCTGGTTTGGACCCTGTTTACACGGTCGTTCCAGCTAAGAAGGCTAACGGAACCGACATGGATGCAACCTGTGCTGTTGATGATGGTGGAAACGTAACTTGGCTATACGACATGACCTTGGCGGCAACCGCTCCGGGTTATGACGTGAATGGTGATAAGTGTCGGATTGCTATTTCGCACCCTGGCAACAAAAACTATGGCCCGGTTGTAACCCAGTTCTTGGATGTTACTGCTGAAGCAGTCGAACCTTCGGCGCCTAGCGATGACGACACGGTTGAACCTGGTGTGGCTATGGGTCTTCCTAGAACTGGAGGTACCGCATACAAGAACGGTGTCGGTTTTACTGTGAAGGTAACACCTACCGGTGTGACTGTTCAACCAATTTCCAAGGGTCTTTACATCGGCCCAATCACGGCAACAATCACTATTGAATACAAAAAGAACAACGTGACCCAAACTCAAATGTGTAGCACTTCTTTTGGTATCGCAATTCGTGATTCGAAGAAGAAAGTGATCACCAACCCGGCGTTGGAAACCAAGGCTGCGATCACTGCGATTACAAAGCCATATCGAGCAATGCCAAAGTACGGCAAGAAGGGTTACCTAGCAGCGAAAAACTTCACCAACTCGGTCACCTGTGCTTTGAATAAAGACGCTGTTGCGTTCTTTAAGGCAGGCGGCCAGTTGAAAGCAAACGCCGAGGTATTCCGAGACCGTCGTTGGCCAACCACCTACAAAGCTGCAAAGCCTAACGGCGAGAAGATCCTGCCAAGAACCGTGAACTGGGTTCTAAAGGTCGGCTAATCGCCAAAACTAGAAAGCCCTTCCCTTTTGGGGAGGGCTTTTCTTTTTGGCTTAGGTTAGGCTTTCGCTAATGAAGCCAACTTCTCGCCTTGCGTTCATTGTCGCAATCATCGGCCCAATTCAATCGGTCTTGGGTTGGACAATCGCGGGAGCCTATTGGTCTGGCTACGATCCCGTTCGCCAAACCATCAGCGACCTCGCAGCGAACGAATCACCTGTGCAATGGATAATGTCCACGTTCTTTGTTTTTGGGGGAGTGCTCACGTTGATAGTGAGCATCGAAGCGAAAACACTCGCAATGGCGGGTCGAGTGGCATTGTTTTTGGCGGCGATCGCAACATTCGGCCTAACGATATTCCCAACACCATTGATTGGTTATTCACTCTGGCATCGAATCTTTGCCATTACATCGTTTGTTCTGTCGGCAGCTTGGCCTTTGCTAGCAATGCGACGTCGTAAGGATGCTCCTTGGATCATTCGCCCAACCGCTTCGATTATTGGCACTGCTGCTCAGACCGCGCTCGCGCTATGGTTTTTGAGCTCCTGGACTGATCCGGCCGCAACCGACGTAGGGGTTTGGGAACGCGTGGTGGCGGTTAGTCAAGCCCTCTACATCTCGGCTGTGGTGATTGTCATCTACCTTGGGCAGAAGCGAAAAGTTACTTAGTAGCTTTTAGGAGGCGTTCGCGAAGAGCCAGGAACAGCGGGAACACAAAAGCCATTGCTGTGATTCCCGAAAGCAGGATGAGAATCCAAACCCGCTTCATCCCCAACCTTGAGCCTTCGGTAATCATGAAGATCGCTCCGGCAATTGCAACGATTCCTAAGTCGTAGGTGAGCACAAGATCGACCGCGGTTGCCGTCCATGCGGTTGCATAGTTTTCGCCGTTCATGACCGCGATTCCGTTGAAAACCCATGCAGTGATTAGCCCTAAGCCGGCTAGAACCAGGTAGGTCCAGAAGAGAGCCTTAGAGTTTTTCATTAGATTCCTAACAGTGCTGCAACTAGAGCAACGAAGATTCCCACGAAGATGGTTGGGGTTACATATTTCGCAACATGCAACCAGGGGGCGGTTTTCAGGATGGATTCACTGATTGCCGTTCGGGTTGGAAGTTTGGCAATCTCACGAGCGATGCCCTGAGCCTCATGGGCTGCCGAAAACTCCACTAGGGCGCCCAGGATGCCCGAAGCCAGGAGTATGCCGAGAGTAGCCCAGATGGTGTAGTTGCCCGCCTCTCGAATGGCTGGCACTAGGCCGGCGGTAGTTATTAGCAAGAAAGTGGGTGCCAGCTGGGCGAAAATTAATTGATTTCGGCTCTTGTTCCAGAGCTGATTCAGTTCAAATTCGGTCATTTTTTCTCCTTGTTCGACCCTAGCAACCTAGAAGGCGCTGCTTGGTAGGTCCTTCTCTTGATTGGATATGCCGGCGAGCATTCTCGAGACCACGTGCGACACTTCTTTTCCGGTGCCAAAGTTTGGTGCCGTCCCGAAAATCGCCCGACCTGCTAAACCAGACTCTGTGTGACCAGGTCTCGCGTCGACCCAAGATACGCCAAGTGTCTTCAACTCTTTGCCGGCTGAGAGTGAGAATCCGTGCAGAGCTGTCTTGCTCGCCGAGTAGGAAGCCAAGCCTGGCATTGGATTTTCAGAAATCACTCCGCTGATGGAAAGTACGAATGGGTCGTTGCCGATTTCTGCTGAAGCTGCGAGTTTTGGCGTGAGTTCTTTCACGAGCTGAAGTTGCCCCAAGGCATTAACCTTCATCAGCCGCTCGGTAATCTCGTTCGGGGTATCCGTGAAACTGCCAAATGCAACTAGGCCGGACGCTAGGACGATTCCATCCAGAGAATTGGGCAGGGAATTGAGGTATGCCGCAAAGTTAGTGATCGCCTGTGACGACTCTAAGTCAAGCAGGAGGCGGTTGTGAAGTTCACCAGGGAGCCTTCCTGAGCTGTCGGCATTGCGGGCGGATCCAGAAACTTCAGCTCCAGCGGCAATCAACTGACGCGAGGTTTCAGCGCCAAAAGCGCCTGAAGCCCCAACCACCAAAACGTGTTTCCCAGAAAAACTGATCACTGATTTACGCCTCCTAGGTTTATGAATTCTTACTTTAGATGTAAAGCAGTAGGCGTCCTGTTACATTCCCAACAGAAGCGCTCTCAACTCAGGTGAACATCTGGCAAACAACTATCTTTCTGATTGAAAACTGCTGTTGAATTGAGATAGTTGGAGGTCAAAGTCATGGAACTGGTGCGAAAGTCAGCCGCGGAATTCGTTGGAACCGCACTACTGGTGGCTGTCGTCGTTGGTTCTGGAATTATGGCGTCTGGCATGTCTGAGGACTTCGGATTGATGTTACTGATCAACACAATCTCCACGGTGTTTGGCTTGGCTGTCATCATTTATCTGTTCTTGCCGATTAGTGGCGCGCACCTGAATCCGGTTGTGTCCTTGGTTCAATTTCTTAGAGGCAAGTTGCCTGGGCGAGAAACATCGGCTTACGTGGTCTCGCAAACCCTTGGAGCCATTGCGGGAGCTGTGTTAGCCAACGTGATGTTCAACCAGGCTGCAATCCAACTTTCACAAACCGCAAGAATCAACACGGGAACCTTCGTGGGAGAAGTAGTTGCCACATCGATTCTGGTCTTGCTGGTTGTAGTCATAGGTCATCGACGACACGAGTCCCTGGCACCAGTTGCTATTGCTGCTTGGATTGGCTCAGCCTACTTCTTTACATCGTCAACGTCATTTGCTAACCCAGCGGTAACTGTTGGGCGTATTTTTTCAGACACATTTGCTGGAATCCAGCCAGCCTCTGCGCCAATCTTCATCTTGGCTCAGGTTGCTGGCGGCCTCTTGGGATTCATGGTTTTCAAGTTCTTCATCAAAGAAAAGAGAGAAAAATGACAGCTATCAAAGCGACCGTGCTATTCGTCTGTGTTCACAACGCCGGACGTTCTCAAATGGCAGCCGGTTATCTACAAGCGCTTGCTGGAGATCGCGTGCAGGTTCTTTCGGCTGGGACTGCTCCAAAGAACGAGGTCAACCCCTCCGCGATTGCCGCCATGGCAGAAGAGGGCATCGATATCGCCAATCAGGTGCCAAAGGTTCTTACCGATGATTCTGTTCGCGAGTCGGATTACGTGATCACTATGGGCTGCGGCGATGCCTGCCCGTTCTTCCCTGGCAAGACTTACCTCGACTGGCCCCTGAACGATCCTGCGGGCAAAGGCGTGGAAGAGGTTCGCCCAATTCGCGACGAAATTCGCGCCAAGGTGGAAGCCCTCATCGCTGAGATAGACGCCAAGTTCTAACACTTCGGTATTAGAGTTTTCTCAAGGGCCAAGTTGGTTCTTGAGAGGGAAATAATGGCTCAGAAGGAACAGAAGGCGCAGAAGAACAACAAAAAAGCGCCAGCTAAGACTCTAAAAGAAAAGCGTGTTGAGAAGCAGGCAAAGGCAGACAAGAAGTAAGTCTGGTTTTCAAGGAAAATGCACCTCCGTTCGGGGGTGCATTTTTATCTTCCAAGGTCGTCGCACCACTTTCATGAGCAAGGCTTTAGACTACAAAGAGGCGGTTTACTGGGCGGGGATGAAACAAAAATGTCTGAGCGCACCCTTCCACCCGCGAATCCGGGAAGCCCTGAATCCTTACAACTTCAACTAGACGTCGTTCTCGAAGCCCTAGATGCCAGCGAAGACGGCATCGCCATTTGGAAAGTCATCAGGGGAATCAATAACACAGTCCAGGATTACGCGCTGGTCTTGATGAATAACGCGGGAGCCGCGGAAGCTGGAAAATCCAAGCAGGAGCTGATTGGGAAAACGCTCACCACGGTGGTTGGGGTTGAAACTTCGGTGGGTTTGCGCGCACTGTTTTCCCGAGCCTTGAGCGAAGGTCGTGGCGTCAAGGAGATTGTCCCAAACATCGACGAAAGTGGTGTTCGGGGAGCCTATGAGAACACCGTTGTGCCGTTTGGTAAAGATCTGGTTTTCGCCACCTACCGCGATGTCAGCGAATCCGTTGAGGAACGTGAGCGGCTGATTTGGCTTTCTGAGCACGACTACCTAACCGGAATTCCCAACCGCTCTAAGCTTCAAGCGTCCTTGGACGAGTGTGTGTCATCTTGCAAGCAAACCGGGTCTTTGTTTGGGTTTGTCTTTATCGATATCGACTACTTTAAAAATGTCAACGACACCTACGGCCACGGTGTCGGCGATGCCCTGCTGGTGAACTTTGTGAAGCGGATTCGTCACTCGTTACCGGAGACCGCTTTGGTTGCGAGAATATCTGGCGATGAGTTCGCCATATTGCTAAAAACCCTCAAGGGTGAAGAGCAACTTAGAGAATTAATGAACGAGGTCTTTACGTCTATGGCTAGACCTTTCGTTCACGACGAGATTGAAATCTCAGTAACCTGTTCTGCAGGTTGTGTTTTGAACGATGGCTCTGAGCGTCCCGACGAAATCATGCGAATCTCCGACAAGGCTATGTATGAGGCGAAGCACAAAGGTAGAGGGCGCTACATAGTTCAAACGGTAGTGAACGTTACTTAGGTCCGTCGGGGTAGATACTCCGGGTCACTCCGCGCTTACGGTGCCTGCGCAACCAGCTCATCCTGAACCATTTAGGCAACACGTGCACCACTGAAAGAGCAGCGTAGATCACCGTATTCAGGGCAACGAGCGTTGCCAAGATGATCAAGAAGTTCGAGTGCAGAAAACTTTCCGGCAACAAGATACCGGCGAATAGGTCAGTGGACTTCATGAGCATCCATTCGGTGTTTTGGAACATGAGGACCGTCGCCCCAGTGAGCTTTTCTCTTGAAAGCCATGTCGATTACACCCTTGACGAAGATAACCCCCAAAAAGGTGTCGTACATCAGTTCAATCACTAACGTGGAGGCAAGAAGCTTGGCTTTCCAGTCTGCCTTTCGCACAGTCCAAACTTTTTCGACAATAAACAAAAACGCCATGAAAATCCAGAATGGGTACCAGATCCAGACATCTGAGCTGACGATTTGCAAAACGATTAGTAGGAAATAGGTCCAGAGAGCAAAAACGGAATAAGCCAGACCCAGTTGCTGAGACCAATATCTGGCGGTAGTTGAAGTAATTCCGTAGGTTGCGATGTTTTCCATCGCTCCGCGCTCCCAACGGAGGCGCTGTCGCCAAAGAGCGCGCAGGTTTGGCATGAGCTCGGTTTCAACCATGCACTCGGGCGGAGAAGTCATGAGTGCTCCCAGTGATTTGAGAGCAATCGTCAGCTCGTTATCTTCCGTTAGAGCGTGTGTGTCGTAAACCTGACCCCTGGTTCCAGGAATAAGGTTTCCTCGCTCCTCGGCAACGGTTCTGAGAGCACGCGCTCTGAAAATAGAAGCGGTCCCCGTTAGGACGAACACTAATCCGTGGCGCCTCTTTATCTCTCTCGAGTATCTTGTGTATTCGTTCTTTTGAATCTGGGCAAGCAGACCGCGTCTGTCCTCTCCAAAAAATAGTCCGCCGATCGCGCTTAGGCCTCGGTCTTCGGTGAAGTGGGTGACAGCCGTTTTTATAAATCCCTGACGAAGGACGGTGTCGGCGTCCATAATCATCACCGTGTCATTTTCACCAAGGCTTGGAAGGATCACATTCAGAACTTGGTTCAAGGCTCCGGCCTTTTTATCAACGTTGTCCACCGACTCGAATACTTCAACCCCGAGCCCTTTTGCCACGGCTATCGTTTGATCTGTGCAGTTATCGGCGACCACAATGATTCGATCTGGTTTTCGGTCCTGCTCCATGAGCGAATTGATGGTCGCCGAGATCAGCTTCTCTTCGTTGTGGGCAGGAATTAACACGGTGACGGTGACCTCGCCGTGAAAAACACCCTCGGTAGATTGCATTAGAACCCAGGGGGAAAGCCTCTTGTGTCTTTTGTCGTGGGAGCGCCGAGAAAGATTGGCATCGCGCAACTCAAGGCCAACGAATGCCACTACAACCGTCATCCCCACAGCGATTGCTGCAATCACCGCAAACAGGGGAGGAGCCTGCCAGCTGTACCATACTGGAACTGTCTCAAGAATTACCAAACTCGAGGCCGGTTGGGTGACCGTGACTTCGGTTGCCTCCAAGGTAAATACAACAACAAAAAAAGACATCACGGCGATTCCCAAGACGAGTAGACCGATTAGGGATTCATACTGCCCATTTTTTGGTTTACGCCAAGTACTCATAACCCCCACGCGCCCAAAGTGCCAGTGTGGCAAACGTTGATGCTTTCTTGGAACCATTAAAGCACACCGCATTCTAAGCGTGGGCTAGACTCAGGAGCATCAACTAAGGGGAACACTTTGAACGCAGACAAGCCGGCGGTTTTAGAGGCCCCTCAACTAGCCCTAATCGATGTAATCAACGAGCTTGGCGCTAAACAAGATCTTTTGCTTGTCAAACTTTTGGTCACAAATGGAACTGTTATTGAAGAAGAATTTGGCGTTGCGCTGGCCAAAAGGGCTTTCGATGAATTAGCAATTGCTTTGGAAAGACTCACCACCTTTGCCCAACTCAAGCGCATGTCCAACATGCTTTATGCAATTGTTGCCACCGATACCTCGAACCCGGTGGGCTTTGTGCGCCAGGTAAAGACTGTAGTTTCCGAATTCAACGCAACCAGGCAGTACCGGTTTCTATTAGAGATGAGCATTGGGGCGATAGTAACCGAACACACATCCCCCATTAAGGCCAAGGCTTGGTTGACCCGCCTGAATCTGGCTGTAATGAAATCAACTCGAACCGGTCAAACCGAGATCGCAGATAAGCAGGCTGGTATTTCGGAACTGGTTCGGCAAGAGTTGTCTCGAATCGGCCCAGGGTCTTCGCCCCCCGAAGGAATGCACTGGGTTTACCAGCCGATTAACTTCGTTGATGGCGGAAAAATATTCGGCTACGAAGTTCTCTGCCGCTGGGATAGCCCAACGCTTGGTTCGATTAGCCCAGATTTGTTCATACAAATCGCCGAAGACCTGAACCTAGTGCAGATCATCGACTTCTGGACTTTGAAAGCCGTGGAAGCGGACTACCCGGAGCTAATTCGTCGCGGTGGCCAAGCCATTTCCATCAACATCAGCGTTCTTACTCTTGGAAACGCCAACGAGTTTTTCGCTGCAGTTGACCTGCTCCTTCCAAAACTTAAGGAAGCCCACTTCGAATTAATTTTTGAAATGACGGAGACCTCGGTTGTTCAAAACCAGATCGACCTGAGCATGGGACTGCTGGGTCTTCGAAAGCGCGGAGCGAAAATCGCTATCGACGATTTTGGAACTGGCAAAACCAGCCTCAGTGTGATCAGCAGCCTCCCTTCTGACTTTGTGAAACTTGACGGTTCGCTGCTTCAGGTTGAACGGCCAGATTTGAGCCTCGGACTTCTTGAACTTGGAGTCAAGTTCGCCGACTTGGTAGGTGCCGAGGTGATTGTGGAAAAGGTAGAAACCCAAGCCGACCTCGACTTAGCTAACCAAGTTGGTGCCAAGTTTGCCCAGGGATGGCTTTTTGGTCAACCGGTCGATCTTCGTCCAGCAAAATCTAAAGCTAAAGCCAAAAAGAAGCCAAAGAAGTAAAATCCCCATGACGAATATTCGCGGAACCCTGATTGGCGTTTATAACGCCGACGGAGGAATCGTTGGGGAACTCACCTACTTCTTCGGACACCTAATTGGTGTCAGAAGTTGCACCCTTTGCGACATTTCTCACTCGCCGATTATGAAGAAGTCTTCTTTCAAAGCACTGGAGCGTCACCTCCTGGAAGAGCACGGCATCCTTGTGCGAATGATTCACCTGAACGAACGCAGCGAGCGTGAGCAAAAGGCTTCAGAAGGTCGGGTGCCGTGCATGCTTTTGGAATATCCTGACCAGTCGATTTCGATGTTCCTAGATTCAACAGACCTGACAGCACTTTCTGGAAACGTGGCTTCGCTCAAGAAGCTAATACTCTCGCGGCTCGACCTATACCTCTAGCCGGAAAGTTGAAACCCCCGCTACTCAAAGGTTGCGAGGGTTTCATTTGGTAGGCCCCGTCGGGATCGAACCGACGACCCACGGATTAAAAGTCCGTTGCTCTAACCAACTGAGCTAGAGGCCCTTGAAGAGTGATACAGCCAAACTTCCTTGTAGATTCTATCATTCGTCTTAAGTTTGTTTTTGCGGACTTAACTGAACCGCGATGCGCCATCTGCTGCAGTAACGGCGAAGATGTTAGGTTCTTCAAAACCTCGCTGATTAAAAGCTAAACGAATAGCTTTGGAGATTTCCTCGATTTTTTTGCTTTCAACCAAGGCAATCGCGGCGCCGCCGAATCCACCACCAGTCATTCTGGCACCAATTGCGCCTAATGATTTAGCAGTTGAAACCGCTTCGTCTAGTTCGTCGACGGATATTTCAAAATCGTCGCGCATAGAATCGTGCGAGGCATACATGAGGTCACCAATTGACCCAGGACCCAGATCCTTCAGCCGTTTAATCGTTTCGAGCACACGTTCATTTTCGGTGACCACATGCCGCATTCGACGGAATGTGGTGTCATCCAAAACTTCTTGTGCTGTGGGTAGGTCGGTCGAAGTGAGGTGTCGCAGGCTTGGAACGCCCATGATTTTGGCTGCGAGCTCGCAGGCGGCTCTTCTCGAGGCGTAACCTCCATCGGCGTGACGATGCGCAACCTTGGTGTCTATAATGAGCAATTCAAGACCATCCTTAGCGAACCCAAGTTCGACAACCTCCGACTCCAGAGTTTTGCAATCAAGGAATACACCGTGGTCCTTTTTCCCCAAGAGCGAGGCAGACTGGTCCATTATGCCCGTGGGCGCTCCCACGATAACGTTTTCTGCTAATTGTCCGGCTTTGGCTAACTCTGTCTTGCTTAGGTTGGCTTTCCATAGTTCGTTTAGTGCAACTCCAACCGAACATTCGATTGCGGCAGACGATGAAAGACCTGCGCCAACGGGAACATCAGACTCTATGTAACAGTCAAACCCAGTTGGAACTGCGGAACTGATTTCCATAATCGCCCAAGCAACACCGAACGGATAGGCGGCCCACTGGTTCTCCGGATCTTTCTTGATTTCCAGGACATCAATCTCATGAGTTTCGGCTGAGAAACCTGAAGCAACTCTAATCAGATTGTCTTCCCTCAGAGATATCGCTGCGAAGGTTTGCCGATCAATTGCGAACGGGAAAACGAAACCCTCGTTGTAATCGGTGTGTTCACCGATCAAGTTCACCCTGCCAGGAGCAGACCAGACCCCGCTGGGTTCGTAGTTGTAAAGTTTGGCGAATTCCTCCACAACTCTTTTTCCTAGATCTGCAGTCATTCTAAAGAGCTCCGCGAATCATTTCGGCAGCCACTTCTGGGGCAACGTCGGCAATGAACGCCCCCATTGCAGCCTCAGATCCGGCAAGGTACTTTAGCTTGTCAGAGCCTCGACGCGGAGAAGTGATCTGCAACTGTAGGCGCACATTTTCGCCACCCTCAACCAGAGGGGCTTGGTGCCAAGCAGAAATGTATGGCGTTGGAGTTTCATAAATGCGATCCAAAGACCCAAGTAGTTTCGAATAAATCACAGCCAATTCGGCGCGTTCGTCGTAGTTGAGTTGACCTAAGTGCTGGACATGGCGGTGAGGAAGTAGATGAATTTCAATCGGCCAACGAGCCGCAAATGGAACGTAGGCGGTGAAGTGTTCCCCAGCTAGGATTACTCGTTCGCTTTTTTGTTCAAACTCTAGAGTCTTCTGAAAAAGGTCGGGGCCATAGGCGGCAATCGAGTCTAAAAGTTTTTTAGTTCTAGGGGTAACAAATGGGTAAGCGTAAATTTGGCCGTGCGGGTGGTGCAGCGTGACACCAATTTCCTGACCACGGTTCTCGAAAGGGAAGACCTGCCTGACTCCTGGTAAGGACTGCAAAGCTTCGGTGCGGTCGACCCAAGCGTCTATAAGCGTTCTCACTCGACTCACCGGCAGTGTGGATAGCGAGCCCTTGTGTTCGGACGAAAACACTACGACTTCGCAGCGTCCAATTGAGGGGAGCCTAGTACCTAAAGTCAGTTGTTCAAGCGCCCCGAAGTTTTCATCGTCGACATTTGCTAACGCTGGCCCAAATGACGGGCTTTTGTTCTCAAAAACCGCGACGTCAAATTGGTCGGGAATCTCTGAGAGGTTGGATTCGGTTGATGGGCAAAGCGGGCAAAGGTGAGAAGGCGGCAGAAAAGCCCTACCGTTCCTTGCTGAGGCAACTGAAATCCAATCGCCAGTTAGTGAATCGAGGCGCATCTCGGCCACATCTGGTCGTTCGACTTTAGGTCGCGTGTCCGGCTTTCGATCGCCAGAAAGGGTAGACCCCTCGTCGTCGAAGTAAATTAACTCTCGACCGTCGGAAAGGGTGACTGAAATCTTGTTTGAAGTCTTCATTAGCCAGGCATAGTGGTTTCTACTGTAATCACGTCAACAATCTCGTCCTTTAGCGCTTGGACTGCATCGGGTTCGAGGGCATCATCCGTAATTAGAACATCGGCTTCACGAAGCCCGGCGAAAGTGCTGAATCCCAACTTTCCCCATTTCGTGTGGTCGGCAAGAACTACCAACTTTTTTGTTCGCTGACGCACACTACGGTTGGTTTCCGCTTCGTATAAGTTTGGCGAGCTGAATCCGCCGTTGAGATCAACACCGTGCGTTCCAATGAACGCGACGTCAAGGTTCATGCGTTGAAGCGATGAAATCGTTAGCTCCCCAACCAGTGAATCAGTTGGCGTACGAGTGCCTCCCGTAAGAATCACCACTTGGTCCCGATTTCCTTCTCGGTGAAGGTAATCGGAAACGGGCAGGGAGTTGGTTACCACGGTTATGCGAGGAATCTCCGCAATGTGTTTTGCCATCGCGAAAACTGTACTTCCACCCATGAGCGCAATTGATGAACCCGGTTTCACAAACTGAGCTGCTCTCAAAGCGATCGCGTCTTTGGCGGCTTGCTCACGCATTGAAGTTGCCTTAAACGGGGGTTCGCTGATGTTGCTCGGCTCCAGTGTTGCAATAGCACCTCCGTGAACTTTTTCGACTTGCCCCTGCTCGGCCAGAGAATCGATGTCTCGCCGGATGGTCATTTCAGACACGTTGAGCGTTTCGGCGAGTTCGGATATGCGCGCAGCGCCAGAACGGCTAACTTCCTGAAGAATCAGGGTTTGTCGCTGGGGGGCAAGCATCTCGTCAGTTCCCTTCTAATGTTGATACAGATATAAGGTACGTCGCCATAAAGTAAGTATTGTGCATATTTGATAACACATTGGTAATTTTTGTGAAATGTGGTGAGTTTTTGTGAACTTTGAAAACCACTTATAAATCCCTGACGCTACCATCTAATCAAGTGCAAAAAAGAAAGACATAAATGAAGACCCCAGAGAACTTTGTGACTTTAGCCGCTGATGGCGTTTCGGTAGTAATCGATTTATCAACCGGAACACCAGTTGTGCTTCATTGGGGTAGCCACTTGGGTGATGTCGACATCATGGAACTGCGATCGGCGTTGCAAGAGGCGGTGCCTCATGCACATTTAGATGACTATGAGAATTCTGGCCTTTGGCGTGAAAACTCTCGCGGGTATCTTGGTCGTCCAGCAGTCCTAGGGCACCGGGGTGGTCAGGATTGGTCACAGCGCTTCGACATTCTCGAAACCAAATCCACCTCTCATTCACTTTTTGTTCGTAGCGCGGATGCGGCCGCCGGGTTGGAGATAACCGCGAACCTGGAGCTCACGGCACATGGGATTCTCCGGTTCTCGCAGACCCTAAAAAATACCGGCAACGGAGATTTTGCACTGGAGGAGCTAACCTCTTGGTTGCCACTGCCAGACCAAATTTGTGAAACCCTCGATTTCACGGGTCGATGGGTGAAAGAACGTCAGCCTCAACGTCAAGAAATTCATGTTGGAACTTGGGCTCGCGAGATACGCGAAGGTAGATCTGGACACGATTACACAATCGTTCAGCTCGCCTTGACGAAAGATGCTGACTATCAACGAGGCGAGGTCTACTCGCTAGGGCTCCAGTGGAGTGGGAACTCACGCCACCTAGTTGAAAAACTTTCGACGGGACGCACGTCAATTGGAGCGGGCGAATTGCTGCTGCCGGGTGAAGTAATTCTTCAACCAGGTGAAACATATGAAGCTCCCACGGTCGCGGCCACTTACTCATCTGAAGGTATCGATGGAATAACCGATCGCTACTATCGTTGGTTGCGTTCGCGCCCAAACCACCCCACCAATATTCGTCCACGTCCCTTGACTTTGAATGTCTGGGAAGCTGTGTACTTTGACCACAAACTTGAAAAGTTGATTCAACTTGCCGACGTTGCCAAGGAAATTGGAGTTGAACGATTCGTTCTCGATGACGGATGGTTCGGTTCTCGGCGCAATGACCGATCAGGGCTAGGGGACTGGGTTGTTTCGAAAGACGTTTGGCCCAATGGGCTAAAGCCACTTATCGAAGCTATAACTGCGCGTGGAATGGAATTCGGTCTCTGGTTTGAGGGTGAAATGGTGAACCCTGATTCAGACCTTTACCGAGCTCATCCAGACTGGATTCTGCATGTGCCAGGGCGAATTCCGCCGGAAGGACGTTTTCAGCAAGTTCTGGATCTCACCAATCAAGGAGCGTACCAACATGTACTCGGGCAGGTAGATGCAATTCTTAGCGAGTACAACATTGCCTACATAAAGTGGGATCACAACCGAACTCTGATCGAGGCAGCTCACCTTGGGCAAGCTGCTGTGAGTGAACAAACGAAGGCGATCTACCGCCTATTCGATGAATTGAAAGCGCGACACCCAGGTCTTGAGATCGAATCCTGTTCTTCGGGCGGCGGCCGTATTGATCTAGGAATGGCCACGCACGTTGATCGATTCTGGACCTCTGACTGTAACGATGCCTTGGAACGCCAGTACATTCAGCGTTACACACAATTCGCCATTCCACCGGAAATGCTCGGTTCACACATTGGACCAACTCACTCACACACCACGCATCGCGTTCACTCACTTTCTTTCCGAGCTATTACTGCACTATTCGGGCACGCAGGCTTGGAATGGGATATCACCGAATGCACGCCGGAGGAGCGAGAAATACTGAAAACTTGGGTTGCTTATTACAAGGCAAATCGAGAATTACTTCACAGTGGAAAAATGGTTCGCGTAGAACAACCAGATGACTCATCGTTTGTTCACGGCGTGATAGCTACCGATAAATCGAAGGCGATTTTTGCACTGGTAACTCTCCGGGCAATTCCAAGCCAAACACCAAGTTCTCTGAGATTTGAAGGCTTAGATCCGGTTGCCAGATATCGTGTGAGGCTGGTTGAACCTGCAGGGTCTGCTCAGTACGTTGAGCGCCAATTGCCAAAATGGTTGTCTGGCGTTGAATTGACAGGTGCGGCACTCGATCGGGTTGGAGTTCGGCCTCCGATTCTTGCACCGGAAAATGCCATTCTCATTGAACTAGAGAAAATCTAGCCATAACGATGATCAATCTTGTTAGTCCAGATGATAAATCGACCGCTTCTATAAACCCAGTTGGAGCTGCACTCGCCGAACTTTGGTTCGGCACACATCAAATCGCGGGCGCTCCTGATGAATTTTCAGGCGTCACGTTGTTTCCCTGGCCGAACCGAATTTATGGTGGAACTTGGAAATTTAACGGCGCGGCTTTGAAGCTGCCGATTAATGATGCTGAACAAAACGCGGCTCTACATGGTTTGGTTTACGATGCCGAATTCGATTTCGTTCAGGGTGATTCTAGTTCCTGTGAGTTGAGTTTTCTGCTTTACCCAACCGCTGGATACCCGTTTAAAATTCAACTCGACGTTGGTTTCTTTCTTACCGATGGAAAACTTGAGGTTCGGCAAACTGTCACAAATCAGACATCCACGGCGGCACCATTTGCTATCGGTTTTCACCCTTACTTCAAAGCCGACGCCGACTCAGAATTTGTTTCTGCCGCGAAAACTTTTGTTTTGGAGACACTTGAGATAGATCAGACATTAGGCCCTTCAATCCAAAATGCCACTTTGACAACTAGAAGTTACCAACTTGAATTGACCTCAGAGGACACGCAATGTGTGCACGTTTTCACAAACCGGTATTCAACTCCAGGGACGCTTTGGTTCGCAATGGAACCCCAGACGTCGCCTGCGGATTCACTAAACACTGGAGTCGGAGTTAGCACTCTTCTTCAAGGGGAATCAAAACAGTTTCGCTACAGCCTCGTTTGGCACTGAGAGTGTTCAAGGAAAAGCTACTTCGGAAGTCGCAAAACTCTAACTTCCCCAGCATTTAGATTCACTGAGCCACTAAACAGCTCATCGCTCAGGATGTCGGTACTTGCCTGGCCTACTTCAATCTGCTGGTCTACATTAGTGTGATTCAGCAGAAATAGGTATTCGCCACTTGCGTTTGCTCGCTTGGTTACTTCCACTCCGTCTGGGACATTGACCAGGAGTGGAGCTACGTCTGCTTCCTTGCAAATAGTTTCCAACAGCGAAGACATCATCTCTCGATTAGGCGTGCAACCCAGATACCAAGTTTTAGCTTTTGCCAAGCTGTTGCTGACAATCGCAGGCAAACCTTCTAGGTCTCCTGATTGGAAAGTCGCTTCGACGTGTGATCCGGGCAAAAGACGAATGTGTTCCGTCCAACCGGTAACCACACCGCGGCTGGAACCATAATCAATCTCAACAGTCTGCTCTGGTAGGAGAGGATGCCATTCCTCTGTGTAACACCCGAACACATCGCGGAGTCCGATTAGGTGTCCACCGATTCGAACTCCTTCTTCCGCGTCAACCGCGCCGCTAAATTTTCCAAACACTAGGTTGGTGCCCTGTTCGGCGGCTTCGCGAATCCGCTCTAGCCCGAGATCTGAAATCAGGTAAAGAGACGGGGCAATGACGAGTTTGTATTTCGACAGATCTTGCTCAGGGTGTGCGAAGTCAACCGAGTAACCGGCCTGCGCAAGGGGTCTGTAGTAATCCAGCAGAGCTTCCATCTGGGAAAGGCGCGTCGACGGTCTTGAATCCAACTCAAGCGCCCACCAACTATTCCAATCCAAAACGATCGCAATTTGGGCCTGGCTGCGCGCTCCAAGGAGCGGCTTTAGTTTCTTCAGGTCGCGACCGAGCGCTGAAACTTCCCGCCAAACCTTCGTGTCCGTTCCTGAATGCGGCAACATACCAGAATGCCACTTTTCGGCACCGCGAACAGAAGCTCTCCATTGAAAGTGGAGAATTCCATCGGCGCCGTGGGCGGTCTGCTGCAACGACCAGCGGCGATATGCGTTCTTTGGTTTTACCGGGTTGACCTCTCTCCAGTTAATGGCTGAGGTTGCCTGCTCCATAAGAAGCCAAGGTTTGCCAGCGCCCAAGGATCTCATTAGGTCAGCGCCCATTGCCCCTTCGATGTGAGACTCGGAGTTAGCCAAATCTGGATACCAGTCGTCACTAATCACATCTATGTCCTTCGACCAGTTCCAGTAGTCAGCATGTGGAAAGAAACGCATGAAGTTTGTTGTAATCGGGAATTTGTTGCCAACTCGGCGACGAATTACTTCCACTTCACCTTTAAATAGGTCAAGCATGGCATCGCTCGAGAATCGCTTGAAGTCCAATTGTTGCGCAGGGTTCGGGAAGTAAACGGTTTTTCTTGGAGGCATAACTTCCTCCCAGCTTGAATACCATTGCGACCAGAAGGCGGTTCCCCAGCGTTCGTTTAGGGTGTCCACATCTCCATACTTTTTCATGAGCCACAGACGAAATGCCTTTTCGCTCTCTTCCGAGAAGCAACGGTAGGTGTGGGCGCCATACTCATTACCAACGTGCCACATTACGATGGCTGGGTGATCGGCATATCTCTCCACCATCTTCTCCACTAACTTCAAAGAAAAATCTTTGAAAACAGAGGATGAAGGAGAGTAGTGCTGCCTAGCGCCCCAAGCCATTCTCACGCCGGATTCGTCCACGGCAAGAGTGCTTGGATATGCGAGACCTAGCCATGGAGGCGGTGAAGCGGTTGCGGTTGCCAGGTCAACGCTTATGCCATTGGTGTGGCAGAGATCTAAAATGCGGTCCAACCATTCGAATGACCAAGTTTTTTCGGTTGGCTGCAATTTGGCCCATGAGAAAACCCCAATGGTCACAAGATTGACGCCCGCTTCCCGCATCAGGGCCATGTCTTCCACCCACACGCTCTCAGACCACTGCTCGGGGTTGTAATCTCCTCCAAATGCATATTCGGCCAAGCCTGGGATTGCTAATTCGTTCATTGGCTTCTCTGGATCAGTCATTTTTTTCAACTAACGATTGAAGTTGGATTTGGTCGCTACAGTTTGCCATATTTTGCTGCTTTCTGGGTGTCTGCCAATCGGGGTAGGTTCGGGCAGCTGTCTGGGGTTCAACCGAAGCAGGAGTTGAAAGCATCCAACTTCAAGTGTGAATATTTGATAACGCGATGATAACTTTTGTGAAATGTGGTGAGTTTTTGTGAACTTTGAGAATCAATTAGGTTTATTATTATCACAACTCGACATCGATGGGTACATTCGAAGCAAAGTAGCTTAGAAAGTTTCTGAAGACATCGAGCCGAACTAACCCGAAAATCAAACTGTTTTCGGGACCGAAAAAACAGGAGGAAAGAAATGCGCTTTCACATAAAAGCGATTGCACTAACCCTCGGATCAGCTCTGCTTCTAAGCGGATGCACAGCTCTAAGCCCAGCTGAACCAGCTGAGTTAACCTGGATGACCCGACCAGACAATCAAGCAGAAGCTGATGTCTATGCCAAAATCTCTGATCAAATCAATGAAAAGAACATTGGCCTAAACCTCACCTACAAGCCAGGTAGCTCTGAAGGTTCTCCATACCAGGACAAGCTAAAGACCGACATTGCTGCCGGTACTGCACCTGACGTGTTCTGGATTCCAGGAACCGACATTGCGGACTTCGCAAAGGCCGGTTTGATCTTGAACATGCGCGACGAAGCCAAAAAGACCGACCACAAGGATGCTGACTTCTACGAGGGCCCAATGGCCTCTTTGACCGTCGACCCGGCAACGGGAAACCCAAATGCTGACACTCACCTATGGGGTCTCCCTCGCGACGTGTCAACCTTTGCTCTTTACCTAAACCTAGACCTAATCCAGAAAGCTGGAATTGAGGACCCTCGCGAACTAGCTAAGGCTGGCAAGTGGGACTGGGCCGCATTCGAGGCAACTGCAGCTGCAATCACCAAGACAGGCGGAAGCGGTGTTAAGGGCTTCGGTGCAGGTGGCTGGTGGGCTAACTGGGGTTACTTCGTGAACTCCTCAGGTGGTAGCTTCTTCAACGAAGACCGCACCGCTTGCGCACTTGACTCAGATGCTTCGGTAGCTGGTCTTTCATACATGAAGGGCCTCTACGACAACGGCTACGGAGTTAAGTACGGTGAAGACGCTGAGCCTCCATTCAAGGCTGGAAAAGTCGGTATGTTCATCAACGGTCGCTGGGCAACTCCTGGCGCACGCGAGATTTCAAACTTCGCGTGGGACGTAGTGAACCTACCTACCGGAGCTTCGGCTGGACGTAACTGGCAGTTCTGGGGCGCTTACGTTGTAAACGCTAAGACCGCTAACCCAGCTGCAGCATTCAAGTTGGTACAGGAACTAACCAGTGTTGACGTACAGGGACAGATCTCTGAACTTGGCGCAAACATCCCGTCACGCAAGTCACAGGATGCAATTGACAAGTTCCTAGGTTTCACCCCTCCTGAAAACAACCAGGCATTCGTAGACGCAATCTCGAACAACCCTGTTGCTGAAGGTCCACTGTGGAAGGGAAACTGGCCAGCATTCGACAAGGCTGCTGGTGATGCAGTTTCAGCACTCTTTAGCGGAACTCGAACTATCGACGACTTCAAAGCTAAGGTTTGTACAGAAGCAGCTGGAGCCTTCACAGGCTAGTTGTATAAATTGAGTAAGTCACGAGCCCAAGCGGAAGCTTGGGCTCGTGCACTCTAAAAAAGAAGATTTTTGAGGCCCATGAACAATTTCCTTAAGCGATGGCAAGAACGTCGAAGTAAACCAAGTCGTGTGATGAACTTTGTCTCTAGCAACGCGGTATTGGTAACGCAAATTTGGCACTTTGTCGTGGCGAGTTTACTTTCGCTGTTTGTGGGTCTAAGTTTCCTGTTGCCTCAAATAACTAGCTCTCTTGGAGCTTTCGGGCTGCCTCTTATGGGGCTTGCTGTTTTGCTTGCCCTGTTTCAGGTGGTAATCGCCGTTGAACTTGGACGAGCAAAAGCGTGGTCCCGGCGAGCAGCCATCATAAACAATATTCTTTTGATCGCGGTCTCATCTTTTCTCGCTTTTCAGATCGCACATTGGATACTTCTTTTCACATTGATGGGTGACGCCTTTTTCGCAGCTTTTGGTGGTTTTGCCATCCTGCTTGCGGGTGTGGCTTGGTGGGTTGTAGCCGAAAGACTTGCGAAGAGAATTCGCGACGAAAACGTCGATGGCGAAGTTCTTCAGCCTAGAGTTAGAGGCTTCAACTTTGTTACGACCTTCAAGCGGATCGGTCAGGCGCTAGCCGCCTTGGGTCTCTTGATTTGGGTGATTCAATTCAACCCTTTCTCAATAGCTTTTATGGCTGTCGGAGCACTCTTTTTCCCTAACCCGCTCGCAGCTGTCTTCGTGGTAATTGCCTCGATCAGCGTTTTGGTAATGAAAGCTCTGCTGAGTGAGCCCATGAACCGACACGTCAATTCAAACCAAGCCGAGGGTGAAAAACTTGCGGGTTGGATTTTTGTAGCCCCGAGTTTATTGGGCTTCTTAGCTTTCTTGGCTGGGCCGCTGCTTTATTCACTTGTGATGTCCTTCTTTGACTGGAACATCTCAAGCGAGATGAAGTTCGTTGGTTTTGACAACTATTTCCAAACTCTAGGTCTTCAAGTGGTTTCCAACGGTGCCGCTTTTGCCGATGGCTTTACCAAGATCTTTGACTTGTTCGGCTTCAACATAGGCGCTTCGAATCCGCTGTTTTGGAAAGCCATGTTCAACATAAGCGTTTTCTTGGTTACGGCGGTACCTCTTGCGGTTTTCCCGGCATTGATCTTGGCAACCCTGATTGAATTGCGCCTACCTGGCTCAAAAGTGTTTAGAGCAATTTTCTTCATTCCAAGCGTGGCCGGAGTAATTGGCGTGACGCTTATTTGGAAACAAATGTTGAATTCATCCGTCGGGTTCTTCAACTACGCAATTCAAGAAATAAACATTTTCCTGAATCTTCTACTCCCGGGCGATCCGCTACCAACTCGAGTAGAAATCGGTTGGCTATCAACCGAACAGTGGGCCTTGACTGCCGTCGTGGTTGTTTTTGCTTGGTCTCAATTCGGGTTCAACACCGTGCTCTTCATCGCTGGTTTGCAATCAATTTCAAAGGAGCTCTACGAAGCTGCCGAGCTTGATGGGGCAAACGCTTTCCAAAGATTTAGGAATGTCACCCTTCCCGCGTTGAAACCAACGACGTTTTTCGTGACTGCTACCACCGTTATTTTGGCGCTTCAGTTATTTGATGTTGTGTTTGCACTAAACCAACCCAACGTCGTAGGTTTCCCAAACAATGCAACGTTAACCCCGGTTGTTTACCTCTACCAGCTCGGGTTCCAACAGGGTAACTTTGGTCAAGCCAGCGCTGTTGCTTGGATTCTATTTGCCGTGATTTTTGCCTTCACGGTCGTTCAGTTCAACCGCCAGAAGAAAGAAGCGGAGTCAATCTAATGCCAAAACAAAGGAGCCAGGTCCGCAGTCTGTCTAGCAAAATCCTCACTTATCTAATCCTTGGAGTAACTGGAACCCTTGTTCTAATTCCGTTTCTCTTGGCATTGAGCGGTTCACTCAAAACCGTGGGAGACGTGTTTACCTACCCGCCAAGATTCTTGCCTTACGCTGCAACTTCGGTAGAGCTCGATGGCAAGGAAGTGCCGCTATTTGAGGTTCCCAAAGAAGATGGCTCAGTGGCGCAGCTTGCGAGGGTTAAACAGGGTTTAAACGTTCGGCAGTGGGTTGGAGTCGCGGATCCTTCGATAAAGTTTTTGGCTCCCAAGGAGCAACTCCTTGATGCCGGCAAAACTGTTGAAATCGATGGAAACCTAGTCGAGGTGTTTGTTGACGCTGCTGGAGCAGAGTTTGCCAATGTTGGCTCAGCCATTGTGGGTGCATATCAGGACCCAAGTAATCCATCCGCGCCTCTCGTTTACTTACCAAGCGCCGATTTGAAGCCGGTCGAGACTGTTTCGCCACAGTTTGGCAACTTCGGGGAGGTCCTAGAGCTAAACGGTTTCGATCGAGCGATCACCAACACAGTTCTGGTGACCATCCTGGTAGTCGCGGGTCAGCTATTCACTAGCATTCTCGGCGGTTATGCATTTGCCCGTTTGCGTTTCAAGGGAAGAGACAGCATCTTCTTGGTATGGCTCGGTTCCATAATGATTCCATTCGTTGTGGTCATCATTCCCCTGTTTCAACTCATGGTCGGAATTGACTGGGTCAATAACCTAGGGTCATTGGTCTTACCGTTCATTTTCAGTGCCTACGGAACCTTCCTGATGCGTCAATTCTTTGTGACCATCCCTAAAGAACTCGAAGAAGCTGCACTGATCGACGGTGCAAGCCGATGGACGATTTTGTGGAAGATTTTTGTGCCGTTATCAGTTCCAGCAATTGCGACTCTAACTACTTTTGCCTTCCTCTACGCATGGAACTCTTTCCTCTGGCCGCTCATTGTCATCGATTCAGGAAACCAGGCTGCCTCGGTTCTAGCGCCGGCGTTGTCGGTTCTCGGTGGTCGAGGAGCAGACTCGCCTAACCTTATTCTCGCGGGAATCATTCTGGCAATTGCAGCTCCGATTGCAGTGTTCTTATTTGCACAGCGAGCATTTGTGGAAAACGCTCAAAGTTCGGGACTTAAGGGTTAGCTCAACGTCTCCAGCCTTCCGCCGATGATGCGATTCAAGTTCTTGATTGGAGTTCATTTTTGAAACGAGAGAAATCGCGAGATTTGAATTTTTCGGATTCTCCCTTTGACGCGGTAATCGTGGGTGCTGGTATCAATGGCGCAGTTTCAGCCGCCGCTCTGAGCTCGCGCGGCCTAAAGGTTTTACTCATCGATCAGGGAGACATCGCTTCGATGACGAGCCAGCAGTCCAGCAACCTGGTTTGGGGCGGAATTAAGTATCTTCAGACCTATGAGTTTTGGCTAGTTTTCAAGCTATGCCTTGCCAGAGCGAGAATCATGCGGGAATACCCAAACCGAGTGCGAAAAGTTGGATTTCTTGCAGCGCTTGGGCCAACCGCACCATTCGGGCCAATCCTTGCAACCCTCGGCACACTCACCTATTGGGCAATCGGTCTTTTCACAACTCCGGCACCTCGGACCTTCAGCCTCAAACAAACATTGAAATTGGAGCCGAACTTCACCAAGAAAAATCTTCGTGGATCAGTGCGCTATTTCGACGGAATGTTGCCAGACAATGACTCTCGATTTGTTTGGGATTTCGTGCAGAAGTCGATTTCTTTCGGAACGGAAGTGCGGAATTACCTTCGCCTGGAATCGGCCACTCATGGAGATGGTATTTGGACGTTGCAACTTGTTGACGAGCTGACGGGATTGAAAAATGCGGTCACCACCAAAGCTGTTGTGAACGCAGCAGGGCCGCTGGTGAAAGAGGTGCTTGAGGCGACTCAGGTAGCCTCCAAGACGGGTCTTGCATACTCGAAGGGAATCCACCTCGTTGTCGAGAAATTAGCCCCTGACGACCGCGTCCTAGCGTTTTGGGATGAGCAAAAGCGACTCTTTTACGTTATTCCGATGGGGGATCGCAGCATTATCGGAACAACTGATACGCGTGTCACGGACCCCTTCACAGAAGTCACCAATGAAGATCGAGAGTTTGTGTTACGTCAGATAAATCGAAGCATGGCGCTGGAGACTCCGCTCACCAAGGAATCCATAATCGCCGAACGTTGCGGAGTGCGGGCACTCGTCGTTGGCGAAAATCAGTCGGGCGTTTCCGATGATTGGCACAAGCTCTCGAGAAAACACGTTCTAGAGGTGGATCGTGAAAAGTTCATTCTTAGTATTTTCGGCGGGAAACTAACCGACTGTATCAACGTCGGCCAAGAGGTAGTCGGACAATTCAAAAAAATGGGTTTCAAATTAGTTAAACCTAAGAAATGGTTCGGCGAAGGAGTGGGCGCTATGCCTAAGGATTTCGTTTCTCTAGTAGAAACAGAATCATTAGACAAAGCCGCCGCTGCAAGAACTGCGGCCGGTCTGTGGAGGCGGCATGGTTTTGCCGCTCTGGCAATCGTTGAAGCGTCTGAAGAGCCACTTGAAGAAGTGTTCCAAGGCACGGGCATCACGTATGCAGAAATTGCTCACGTTATCGAAAATGAGATGGTCGTAACGGCAGATGACCTGCTCCGGCGAAGACTGCCCCTAGCCATGTTGCGTTCAGCAGATGAACTAGCCTCTAACAGCAAAATGCAGGCGATTTTGAGGCGTTCTAACCTCTTCTAAAGCCATTTGGAACCACCGAAGGTGGTTTTTACCAGCTGGGCTATTGCTTTTTGACTTGGACCTCGAAGTTTGGGATTTCAAGTTTGATTCCACCCGATTGCGCGGATTCGTGAGCAATAATCCCTGGCGCAGTGAATCGAGCAGCATCGTGCACATCCATCGGTGCTTTACGTTCTCCAACGGCGTCCATTACAAAGTCATCGACCATGAACTGGTGTGATCCCCCATGGCCATTTGATAGCCCCAGAAACTCTTTTGGCAGTTGGCTTCGGTCATGAACCTTTGCGAAGCCGCCGTCCCAGAGACCCTCTGATGCAAATCCAGGCTTGATCGATAACGGATTTTCGACATCGGAAAAGGTTGATATTTGTTGGGTCACAATGTCGAAGTCACTTTTCGTAGCCCAAGAGGCATATCCAACTTGTTGTTCAAAAGAACCCTCGGTACCAAAAATGCTCATGCGCACCGTTGGTTCCAACGGGGCAGTGCCTACTCTGCGGAGCTCAGCAATTCTCAAAACTCCACCGTCACTGGTTTCAAATAGTGCAATTTGATTGCTTTGATCGTTTCTCCAAAGACTTACTTCTGGGTCGAAAATTCCGTCTGTGGCAGTATCTTTTAGCCCTATGCACGTCACTGATTTGGCGCTTGCTCCGGTGATTGACAGTACGGCACTCACTGAGTGGGTCGAATAAAGCATCGGAGGGAAACTAGCAGTGGCTTTCCAATTGTCGCCACCGTTAGCTGCATAGGCCTCGTTGAAGCCGTGTGACATGTCGTGCAAGTATTCGCCTTCTCCGTAAACGAAGCGTCCTAATTTTCCACTAGTGAATTTTTGGCGAGCGAAAACAACAGCTGGGTAGTAGTAACTTGTCTCAGCCATGAAATATGTCAATCCAGAGGTGCTTGCAGCGGCTACCAGATCACTTATCTCTTTTGAAGTAAGCCCCATAGGCACAGCTGTATAAACGTGCCGACCATTGGCTAGAGCCTCAAGGGCAATCTGCGCGTGAGTCCACCTGGGCGTAAAAATTGCAACCGCATCGAAATCGCTTTGCCAAAAGTCGGACAAACTTGCGTAGGTTTTCCCAATTGCGAACTCTGAGGCGACTCTCGCTCGCCGTTCCGCGTCCAGTTCGACCAGCGCAACATCCTCTACAAATGGGTGTGCCTGAAAAAGGGGGATGAATGATGCCGAGAATTGACCGCCGCCAATAACTCCAACGCGCAGTTTTTTCAATCGAGCTCCTAAACGAATTAGCCTTCTTAAGTCTAATCTCATCGGGTTGTCGCACCTTCTCAGAAGTGTCTCAAATCTGCACTGCACTTTTGTTCTAATGGCACTTCAAATTTGGTAGGGAGATAGGTTTGGTCAAGGGTGATAATTGTTTGGTGCCTTTGATTGGGCCGAAGGGTAAGAGGAAAAGTTGCAAAACACTCAGAGTCAACCGCGAGTTGGATTTAGCGCCAGCCAAATCGTGGTTTTCGGCTTCCTTGTGGGTAACCTCATCGGCACCGCCTTGCTCATGCTTCCCATAGCAAAGGTGGGGCCAGGGTCGAGTGACCTGCTCACGGCTGCTTTCACATCTGTTTCGGCTCTGTCACTTACTGGGCTCACCGTCGTTGAAACCGCCACCTATTGGACTCCTTTTGGGCAGGTGGTTATTCTAGTTCTACTCAAAGTCGGTGGCTTTGGAATCATGGCGCTGGGATCACTGCTGGCCATGCTCTTGACCCAAAAACTATCGTTCAAGACCAAACTCACAAGCACTAAAGAATCGAAGGCTCTGGGTCTAGAAGACTTCAAGAAGCTTCTAATTCGCGTGTTTCAGATTTCAATGGCCATCGAGCTCACGCTGGCGCTGGTTCTTACTTTCCAGTTCCGCTTTCAATACGGAGAGAGTTGGCCTGATGCACTCTGGCATGGAGTATTCCACGGCATCTCAGCTTTCAATAATGCGGGTTTTTCAAGTTATGAGAACGGACTCATTCGGTTTGTCAACGATCCACTGGTGCTTTTGGCCATTAGCTTTGCGGCCATCATCGGAGGCCTCGGATTCCCAGTAATTATTGAACTATCTCGCAGGCTTTTTCGTCGGCTGAAACTTGCAACTAAGCAAGTTGCCGGACTTGGGGTACACCTGTCGTTGACTGCTCGTTTGACGCTTAGCTTCTCGTTGGTGCTTTTGGTGCTTGGAACCCTGTTCATGGCGCTCTTGGAGTGGAACAACCCGGCTACGCTGGGCAACCTCAGTACGACAGACAAGTTAGTGAACGCTTTCTTGGCTTCGGTCATGGCACGTAATGCTGGCTTTAGCGCCATCGACTATTCCGCCCTCACCCGAGAATCTTGGTTGGGAACCGAAATCCTAATGTTTATCGGTGGTGGAAGTGCTGGAACATCCGGTGGTCTTCGAATTACCACCTTTGCTGTTTTGATTTACATCGTCATCGCAGAGATTCGAGGCGATGACCGAGTAACAGTTGGGGCAAGGAGGCTCGGAGTCTCTGTTCAAAGAACCGCCGTGTCTCTGGCAATGCTCGGCTCAGCAACAGTATTTGGTGGAATTTTGGCCCTTGAGCTAATGACCGACTTGCCAACGGACCGCATCATTTTTGAGGTGGTGTCGGCCTTCGGAACTTGTGGACTCTCCACTGGAATCACAGCAGAATTGCCTGAAAGGGCGAAAATGGTTTTGATGATTCAAATGTTTGTGGGTCGTATTGGTTTGGTGCTATTTGCGACAGCGTTGGCCCAGAGAGTTAAGAAACTTAACTACCGTCTACCAAAGGAAAGGCCTCTAATTGGCTAAGAGATTGAAAATGAGGAGTGGCCGCGAAGCTGCTTCTACCGTGGTGATTATCGGCCTTGGAAGATTTGGCGGCGCACTGGCCAGAGAACTCGAGGAATTAGGGCGTGAGGTTTTAGGCATTGACTCCGATGAAGCCCGAGTGCAAGAATTCGCCAGCCACCTAACGCATGTTGTACAGGCCGATCCTACTCACGAGGAAGTGCTAAGAGAGCTTGGTGTCGCCGACTTTGACGCTGCTGTGGTGGCAATCGGTTCAAGTTTGGAAGCCAGTATTCTGTCGGCGTCGCTGCTGATTCAGGCTGGAGTGAAACAGGTTTGGGCGAAGGCCTCGTCTGAATCACACGGAAGAATCCTCGAGCAAATTGGTGTACACCACGTCATTTACCCAGATAAGGAAATGGGTCGCAGGGTAGCTCACATGGTTGGCGGAGATCAGCTGGACTACGTTGAGATCGACGATGGTTTTGTTATGGCGAAAACTGATACTGCGGATGCGTTTGTGGGCAAGTCTCTAGAGACTCTGGGCTTGCGTCGCGACTACGGCATAATTGTTGTTGCCACTTCTGCTGCCGGCGCGGCCTATCTACCAGCAACACCTTCGACTGTGTTGGGCCAGGGCGACCTTCTAATTGTTGCCGGACCTAAAGACCGAATTGAAAGTTTCTGCAGAATTTAGTGAAGGATTCGCTTAATTAACTTTGCAAGTTGAGGCTTGAAAGGTTTAGCGATTTTGTAGAGTAGCGACTTCTGTCGCTTGATGCGTCGCTTGGTAGCTTGCTTCATCACAATTGAGTTTGCCTTGGCAATCTCTTCGGCTTCGGTTACGTTCGCATTTGAATTTGTGAACGGGTTCGCGGCACGCAGCGCATCGAGGTCGATTTCAATCGGGCGCCCGTCGAAATCGAAAGTATTCTCTAAATCCTTGATGGTTAGGTTTGGGTTTTCAATTTCAAAAACATTGGGATTGCGCAGTTTGTTTACAGAAATAAAGTAATCCCAGAACTTGAACTCTCGACCTTTGCCGGTTTCAGCAACAAGCCAAGCATTAGGGATGTTATAGGCGTCGGCGAGGATCAGACCATGCAGTGACGTTGCTATGAGCTTTTTGCACTTCAGCATCTGAGTGATGATTCCTTCGATGTCGTCGCTGAGCATATCTATTAGCAAGACTCCGGGGATATTGAACTGTTCTTTGCGCTTGTGTTCGGACCACCGGAGAACAACACCAATTTCGTATTCCTTTTTGACTTTCGGGTTGAAATAGTCTGGTGCTAATAGTGCTGGGTCTCCGTAAATGCGAGGGCATTTAATGTATTCGGAGGCTAGTTTTGCTCGGGTTAGCGGGCCTCTTACTGCTAAGTACTTAGGTTCGCGTTTAAGGCCAGCAGGGGTCTCGGTGCCGAAAGAGCCAACCCCCCAAACGATTGTCGAAGGTGCGACTCGGCCCATGATTGAACCTACAACCATGTAGTGAGGCTCGTCTTTTTCAACCCAGATGGTTTCTTTGCCAGTCATTTTCTCAACCAACCAAGGCCCCAGTAGGTCGCCCATGTTGAGTTCGTGATCCCACCAACGCATCGGGATTTTGCCGTCAACCTCAAGCATTGATAAGCCTCCTCAGGCCAATAGGTTCAAGGGAGAGTTTAGTTTAAGACCCTCTAAAAGCCGTGATTTAGCCGAAACGGCCCGAGATGTAGTCTTCAGTGTTCTTGTTACTCGGGTTTGTGAAGATGGTATCGGTTTTGTCGAATTCGATCAGCTTTCCTGGCTCACCGGTTCCGGCGATGTTGAAGAATGCGGTTTTATCTGAAATTCGGGCTGCCTGCTGCATGTTGTGGGTAACAATCACGATGGTGTAGTCGCGACGTAGTTCTTCCATGAGGTCTTCGATTGCCAATGTGGAGATTGGGTCGAGTGCGCTGGTCGGTTCGTCCATTAGGAGAACGTCGGGCTTGACCGCAATGGCTCGGGCAATGCAAAGGCGCTGCTGCTGGCCACCGGAAAGACCTCCGCCTGGCTTGTCTAGGCGGTCGCGAACTTCCTTCCAAAGGTTGGCTTTGGTTAGAGATTCTTCAACCAACTCTTCGGCTTCGGTCTTGTTGAACTTCTTTGAGTTCAAACGGTAGCCAGAGAGTACGTTCTCGCGAATCGACATCGTTGGGAATGGATTTGGACGCTGGAAAACCATTCCGATGTGGCTGCGAACCTCAACCGGGTCGGTGTTCTCACCGTAGAGGTCGGTTTGATCCATGAGTACGGTTCCCTCAACGCGTGCGCCTGGAATTACTTCGTGCATGCGGTTGATTGTGCGAAGCAGTGTTGACTTACCGCAACCGGATGGGCCGATGAACGCGGTCACCTCGAACGGCTCGATCTCAAGTGAGACGTCTTCGACAGCCAGGAACTTGCTGTAAAAAACGTTCAGGTTTTTTATAGAAATACGTTTAGCCATTAGTGGGCGCTCCTTGAGTTTCTTGAGAAGAATGAGGTGATTAGGCGGGCACCTAGGTTCAGCACCATGACGATTACAATCAGGGTCAGAGCACCTGCCCAAGCGCGGTCAATGTAGGACTGAGCATCTGCCCCCTGGTTTGAGTAGCTGTAGTAGACAAACACCGGCAAGGTCATCATGCGGTCGTCAAAGGGGTTGTAGTTCATGCTCTGGGTGAAACCAGCGACGATTAGCAGTGGGGCGGTCTCGCCAATCACGCGGGCGATAGATAGCATTACACCCGTCACCAGACCGGTCAGAGCGGTTGGAACAACAATCTTGGTGATGGTTTTCCACTTTGGAACTCCGAGTGCGTAAGAGGCTTCACGCAGCTCGTCTGGAACTAGGCGAAGCATTTCTTCTCCAGAACGAACCACAACCGGAATCATCAGAACGCTCAAAGCAACGGAACCGGCGAATCCCATGCGAACCGCTGGACCAAAGAATGCTGCGAATAGTGCGAAGGCGAATAGTCCTGCCACGATCGACGGAATTCCGGTCATGACATCGACGAAGAAGGTAACGGCTCGAGCCAGGCGTCCTTTGCCATATTCGACTAGGTAGATTGCGGTCAGAATTCCAATCGGTACCGACATAATGGTTGCCAGCGCGGTCACTTCGAGTGTTCCAATGATGGCGTGCAGGGCACCGCCGCCCTCACCAACCACATTTCTCATTGATGAGTTAAAGAAGGTTGGGTCGAACCTAGCCATCCCAGCGGAGATCGCGGTCCAAATAATCGAAACCAGAGGGGCTAGTGCGATCAGGAATGTAGTCGTCACACCCACGGTTACCAAGCCGTTTACTATCTTGCGCTTACGCATTACTTGGCACCCCCACTCACAATTCTGCGAGCCATCATGTTTACAAACATGGTGATCACGAAGAGAACCAGACCGCTGGCAATCAGAAGATTTACATTCAAACCTGATGCCTCAGGGAAGTTCAGTGCGATGTTTGCGGCAATCGAAGTTGAGTTGGTGGAGGTCAGTAGGTTCCAGGAGATCACGTTGGCAGGGGATAACACCAAGGCAACTGCCATCGTCTCACCCAATGCTCTGCCCAGCCCGAGCATGGCAGCCGAAACCAGCCCAGACTTGGCGTAAGGAAGAACGGCCAAGCGAATCATTTCCCACTTGGTAGCACCTAGTGCCAACGCGGCTTCTTGGTGAAGCTTGGGGGTTTGGAGAAAAATTTCTCGTGCGATTGCGCTCATGATTGGCAAAATCATGATGGCAAGAACAATCGAAACAGTGAAAATCGTTCGACCGGTTCCTGAAACTGGGCCAGAGAAGAGCGGGAACCATGACGCGTTATCTACGAGCCAAACGTAAATTGGCTGAACGGCGGGAGCTAGCACCATGATTCCCCAGAGGCCATAAACCACCGAAGGAATTGCAGCCAAGAGGTCAATCGCGTATCCAAGCGATTGACCAAGCTTGCGTTGCGCATAGTGGGAGATGAAAAGACCAATACCGATGGAGAGCGGCACTGCGATGATCAGGGCCAAGATTGCCGAGTAGAGAGTTCCGAAAACTAATGGGCTGAGGTAACCAAATAGATCGCCCTTGGCAGCGTCTGGGTTGCCGGTGAGAGCGGGAATGGCCTGGAAAAGCAAGAAGCCACTGACGAGTGCCAAGGTGATAAGGATGAGAATGCCTGACCCCACCGACAGCCCCTTGAAAAGGACGTCACCATTTAGTTTGGCTTTAGTCTTCGTAGTCATGATCCTCAATAATGCTAATGGGAAAGTTGGGTGCGTATGGAACGCACCCAACTTTCCAAACCGTGTTACTTGATGTTGTTGATGATTGCTGCAGCTTCTTCACGAACCGATGCAGTAAGTGGTGCTGCACCTGCGTTCGTGGCTGCGTTTGACTGAGCAGCCTCGGTCACTAGGTAACCTAGGTAGCTCTTGACCAATGCGCCTACTTCGTCATCTGCGTAGTCGGTGCAACCGATCACGTAACTGATTAGAACTAGTGGGTAGGTTGTGCCATCAGTGCTGTTGCGGTCTAGCTTCACAGCCATGTCGTTGGCGTCACGGCCTTCAACACGTGGGGAAGTTTCGACGATCTTCGCTGCTGCTGCTGCCGAGTAGGCAACCCAGGTTTCGCCAACCTTCAACTTCGCGGTTGACAAGTCGCCAGCCTTCGATGCGTCAGCGTAACCAATGGTGTTCTTACCGTTCTTCACAGCGTCGACAACACCCGAGGTTCCCTTGGCGCCCTCACCGGTCTGGTATGGGAAAGTGTCAGAAACTTCGCCATCCCAAATCGCCGAAGCGGTCTTGCTTAGGTAGTCGGTGAAGTTCTTGGTGGTACCCGAGTCATCCGAGCGGTGAACAGCGGTAATCGTGGCCGATGGCAAGTTCACACCTGGGTTTTCAGCCAAAATAGCGGCGTCGTTCCACTTCTTGATGGTGCCCTTGAAGATTCCAGCCAAGGTGGTGGACGAAAGGTTTAGGTCGGTTACGCCCTCAACGTTGAAAATCACTGCAATTGGTGAAACGTAAACAGGAACTTCAAAGAACTTGCTGTCTGGCGCACAGTTGGTGCTGGTGAGCAAGATTTCTTCATCCTTGAGCGATGAGTCGCTACCGGCGAAACTAACCGCACCCGAGAAGAAAGCCTCACGGCCTGCACCCGATCCGGTTGGGTCATAGTTGACGTTTACTCCGCCGTTAGCAGTCTGGTACGCGGCAATCCACGCTTCCTGAGCGCTACCCATTGCAGACGAACCGGCGCCATTGATGGTACCCGTCAAATCTGCGTTACCGTTTCCTTCGTTTGCTGCACAGCCAGTTAGTGCGATGGTTAGGGTTGCTGCTACTGCGGCTACCTTGATGAATGAGCTTTTCATTCTGACCTTTCTGTCTTAGGGACAATTGAAATCTATGGTCACAAGGTGAAGCCTGGGGATTACTAAGGTGAACGTCAGGTAAATTTTTTTACGGCATCTCAAGCAAAGCTCTAACCGACCTCGCCCAAGCTTCTCGGTTAATTAAGGAAGCATCTTGGTGCATGAACGTTCGATCTGAGTTCTGTGATTGAGAGATTTCATCGTAACTCCCGAAAATTCCCGCACCTAACCCGGCTAGATACGCCGCACCTAACCCAGTGGTCTCAACATACTTTGCACGCTGAATTTCTTTTCCTAGAACGTCCGCTTGAATCTGCATGAAAAGGTTGTTCCGGCTCATCCCGCCGTCTACTTTTAAGGTCTCAGGCTGGCGGCCCAGATCTTTTGCAAAGGCATCGACTAGGTCGGCGACCTGAAACGCAACGGCTTCAAGTGTGGCGCGCGCAATATGTGCATCTGTGGTTCCGCGCGTGATACCGAAGATGGAACCACGAACATCTGGGTTCCACCATGGGGCGCCGAGGCCGGTTAGGGCTGGCACAAAGACTACACCGCCGGAGGTTTCCACTTGGCTAGCTAGAGCCTCCACGTCCTTTGACTCTTCAATAATGCCAAGTCCGTCGCGAAGCCATTGGACCGCCGACCCGGCTACAAACACCGAGCCCTCGAGGGCGTAGGTAATCTCACCCTCGGGGGACTGCCAAGCGATTGTCGTAAGTAAACCATGGTCACTCTTGACAACCGAATTGCCAGTGTTGACAAGCAAGAAAGCACCTGTTCCATAAGTGCACTTCATGTCACCAGTCGAAAAAGCTGCCTGACCGAAGAGTGCTGCCTGCTGATCGCCGGCCATTCCAGTGATTGGGGCGGAAATCCCTAGAAAGCTTTTGGGATCGCACTCAGCCAAGCGACCAGAGTTTGGAACGATGGTTGGAAGGGCTGCAATTGGCACACCGAATACCTCAAGTAGTTCTGAATCCCAGTTGCCGTTATGAATGTTGCAGAGCTGCGTCCGTGACGCGTTGCTTGCGTCGGTGATGTGGCTGGCCCCATCGGTCAGTCTGGCAACTAGGTAGCTGTCGACCGTTCCAACCGCGTACCTGCCGCTGACCACCCCATCCCAAATTTCTGGCTCATTTTGTTGAATCCAAACCAATTTGGTTGAGGTGAAATAAGGGTCTAGACCCAGACCGGTTTTCTCGCGAATCTTCGCTTCGACCCCGCTCGCCTTTAGGTCATCCACGATTGCTGAAGTGCGCCGGTCTTGCCAAACGATGGCACGCCTGGGTGAGGTTAGCGTTTCGCGATCCCAGAGCACCACGGTTTCACGCTGGTTTGTAATTCCAATGGCTTCGATGTTTGGAGCGTTTTCTAGGGCCAGTTTGCCTGCCGCAAGGGTTGCCTGCCAGATTTGCTCGGGTTCGTGCTCAACCCAGCCAGGGTTTGGGAAATGCTGTTCAAACTCGGAGTAGCCACGTGCAGTGATCTCGCCGGTGGCTTCAACCACCAAGACGGTTACGCCGGTGGTGCCAGCGTCAATTGCCAAGATTGCCATCAGTGAGCCATCGGTTCTAGAGGAACGAACTCTTTTTCTTTGCTGGGCCATTCCACAATTAACATCGCCATGAGCATCACGCTACCACCGAGGACGGAGAAAAGGGTAGGTTCTTCTTGGCCGATTCCGTAGGCAATCAGGGCGGCGAACACTATCTCGCTGGTCAAAATGATGGCAACGCGGGAAGGCTCCAAAAAGCCTTGAGCCCAGGTTTGAACTAAAAAGGCTACTGCGGTAGCAAACACTGCTGTGAACAGAATCGCAACCCAAACTTCGCCATCGGGTGGCAGTTGAATGCCTCCATCCCAGGTTAGAGCTCCTGCCCAGCTCAGAAGTGCGCACGTGGCTAGTTGAACCACGGTGAGGGCGTAAGCGTCATGGTTCTGACTCCAAAGTCCGAGCCCGATGATGTGCAGGGCGAATAGGAAGGCACAGGCCAGTAGGGCTATTTCACCCCAACCGAAACTAACCGATCCGGCCGATAGTATTCCTAGACCGATTGTGGCGATCACAACTCCAACCAACGCCTTTCGGCTAATCCTGTGGCGAAGGAAAACCCAGGCGAGCAGCGGGGTGAGCGCCACGTATAGCCCCGTGAAAAATCCGGTGATCGCCGCTGTTGAGTAGAGCAGTCCGATGGTTTGGGTTACGTAACCTCCACCGAGCGCCAATCCCAGTAAACCGCCTTGGATTAGAAGAGTCTTGTTGAGTTTGCCCAGAACCGAAGGGCGGATCAAAACCATGACCAGGACGGCAATCGTGAATCGAAATCCTAAAAAGTTGAAAGTGGGATGCTTTTCAATGGCTGGTTCCATGAGCACGAAGCCAGCACCCCAGGCTAATGCCACGGTAATCAGGGCGAGGCTTGCCGATCGCGTCTTGTTCATTTCTTTTTCCTGATGACTGGTGAGTGAAGTTCAACTTCAACCACTTTTCGAAGGATTGGGTCGCTGTTCAGGCTGAGGTGAACGACACCAAAACTGCCTGGCTTGAGTAGTGCGATTAATTGTAGTTTTGCCTGCAGGGTTTTGCTGGCTCTTGGCTCTAACTCTTCAATCAGGTTCGGCAATACGGGTCGGTGGGTGCAGATGACCAAAGACTTCCCAAGGTTCACCAGGTTGGCCAAAAGAACTTTAGTTTGCTGTGGTTTCTTTTCGTTAGCCGCTTCGGTGAACTCCGGGCTGGTTTTGACCTTCACACGAGTGCTCTGGGCGTAAGGCGCAATGGTGCTCAGGCATCTGGTCCAGGGACTTGAGAAAACCAATTTGGCGCCGTAAGCCTTGAGCAACTTAGGGAGTGCTTCTGCTTGGGCGTTGCCGTCTGAGAGTAGTGGGCGGCTGGCCTCACCGTCTTTCCAGGTACTACGCGACCTGGCCTTTCCATGGCGAAGAATTATCAAAGGCTTGGTGTCGAGAAGTTTTTGTTCGTGCAGTTCAACCAGGCGTTCGAGTTGCTCGAAGTCGTGGCTGTAGCTCAGTTTTCCCTTGGCGCTTTCTGCGGGTACCCAATGAACGGCACTGACCTCTTCATTGGGAACAAACCTAGATTCCGCCAAAGCCTTGTCAGTTACCTTCGCCGCCCAGTAATGAACCTCTTTTTTAGTCTTATTGGGAAGTCGGTACTTCTGGATACCCAGAGGGACCCCAAGTTTCACCTTTAGTCCAGTTTCTTCTCTAATCTCACGAACCGCTGTTTGCGGCAATGCCTCACCTGGGTCCACCTTGCCCTTTGGCCAACTCCAGTCGTCGTAACGACCACGGTGAACGATAGCCACTTTCAAAACCGAATCTTCGATGCGCCAAAGAAGTGCGCCAGCTGCGTAAACGGTCATTACCTTGCGGAAACCTTACGGGCTGCAACAAAGTTCATCAATTGATCCTGCAGGTCAATCAGTTTCCCCCCGTTCTTATCGAACTGGTGTCTGGTCCATGAGCCGTCCTGGTTTAGGTGCCAACTGGCAACGGTTTCGCCCATGGCAGTGGTGAAAAGGTCTAGAAGTTCCTCGATGTGGTCAGGTTGAACCAACTTCACCAACGCTTCGACACGTCGGTCCAGGTTTCGGTGCATCATGTCGGCAGAGCCAATAAAGACATCGGGATCCCCGCCATTGGCGAAGACGAAAACTCTTGAGTGCTCTAGGTAGCGGCCAAGGATTGAGCGAACACGAATGTTTTCACTAAGACCGGGGACGCCTGGTTTTACTGCGCACATTCCACGAACCAGAATGTCAACCGGAACACCCGCTCGGCTTGCCTTGTAAAGAGAGTCGATTATCTGCTCGTCAACGAGAGAGTTGACCTTGATCTGAATGCGCGCAGGCTTGCCCTGTTCGTGAAGTTCAATCTCTCGTTCGATTCGCTCGGTCAAACCTTCCCGAACCCCGTTGGGTGAAACAAGGAGCGCTTTGAAACTGGAGTCAGGAGCGTATCCAGAGAGTTGGTTGAAAAGCCTGGTGAGGTCTTCGCCAACCTGCTCGCGAGAGGTTAGCAGGCCGTAGTCTTCGTAGAATCGGGCAGTCTTTGGGTTGTAGTTTCCGGTGCCAATGTGGCAATAGCGGCGAAGGGTGTCGCCTTCTTGGCGAATCACCAGCGAGAGCTTGCAGTGAGTCTTGAGCCCGACGATTCCGTAAACAACGTGGACACCGGCCTGTTCAAGCTTGCGTGCCCAGGTAATGTTGTTCTGCTCGTCGAAGCGCGCCTTGATCTCAACTAGGGCCAAAACCTGCTTACCGGCTTCGGCCGCATCAATTAGAGAGTCAACAATCGGTGAATCTCCAGAAGTGCGGTAAAGGGTTTGCTTGATTGCCAATACCTTTGGGTCGGCCGCGGCCTGAGCCAAAAACTCCTGGACGCTGGTCGAAAAGGACTCGTATGGGTGATGCAGCAAGATTTCGCGATCTCGCATTGCTCGGAAGAAACTGACCTTCTCTTCGTCGGTGTTGCGCAAGTAGCGGTTAGTTACCACGCTATGGGCGGGGAAGTGTAGCTCGGGGCGCTTCAGGCCGGCGAACTCGGAAAGTCCCGTTAGGTCAAGGGGTGCTGGCAACTGATAAACGTCGTCTTTGTCAACTTCTAGCTCGCGAACCAGTAGATCCAAAATCTGAGGGTTAATGTCGTCGGCAACTTCAAGCCGAACCGGCGGCCCGAACTTTCGACGCAGAAGTTCCTTTTCAAGTGCAACCAGAAGATTCTCACCCTCGTCTTCGTCGACTTCCAAGTCTTCGTTGCGAGTGAGTCGGAAAGTGTGGTGTTGAAGAACTTCCATACCTGCGAAGAGCTTTGCGAGGAATTGCCCAATCACAACTTCTAGCGGAAGGAACTTGGCGTCGGTGTTATTGGTGCCAGGCACTTTCACAAAACGCGGAAGCAGCGGGGGAACCTTTACTCTGGCGAACTGGTCCACCTGCGATCCTGGTTCACGAAGCACTACCGCAAGGTTTAATGAAAGACCGGAAATGTATGGGAATGGATGAGCTGGGTCCACGGCTAACGGAGTTAGAACGGGAAAAATCTGTGAGTCAAAATACTGTTTGAGTGCGACTTTCTGTTCTTCCGAGAGATCCGCCCAGGTCACCAAGCCAATGCCGTTTTTTGCCAGAGCTGGTTCAAGGTCGTTTTTGAAAAGATTTGCGTGGCGAAGTTGGAGTCGGCGCACTTCTTTACTGATAGAAACTAGTGCGGCTTCCGGCTCCATGCCAGATGCTGAACGAACCGCTAGGCCAGTGGCGATTCGGCGCTTTAGGCCGGCCACCCGAACCATGAAAAATTCGTCGAGATTCGAGCCGAAGATGGCGGCAAAGTTAGCACGTTCCAAGAGGGGAATGGTGGCGTCTTCGGCAAGTTCCAGAACACGTTGGTTGAAGGCCAACCAACTGAGCTCACGGTCGAGAAAACGATCACTAGGCAGGTCGCCGCTATCAGGTAGCGTGATGGCCATCGTTTCTTCAGACATAACTACAATCTTGCCACCCGATAGTGACCATTTGGAAAACAGTTAGTAACTGCTGGGTTCCAGTTCGTTCTCATCTTTGCTGGGGTTGAACGCGTAGCCACGGTTTCGCACGGTTCCAATTAGTTGCTCCAGTTCGCCAAGCTTGAAGCGAAGTCGTCGAATGTGGACGTCCACGGTTCTTGTGCCGCCGAAATAGTCGTAGCCCCAAACCTCGCTAAGCAGTTGTTCGCGAGAGAAAACTCGTCCGGGGTGTTGCGTGAGAAATTTCAAAAGCTCGAATTCTTTGAACGTCAGGTCCATCGGGACGCCTTGGATTTTTGCCGAATAGGTAACCTCGTCGATTACGATTCCGGAGCTCTGAACGAGAGCGGCATCAGCCTTTGGCTTATTTCTGGAAATCGCCAGCCGGATTCTGGCATCGATTTCGGTAGGACCCGCGTTTACCAGGATGACGTCGGTGGCACCCCACTCTTCGTTTAC
>JBFYOM010000002.1:0-42132 GCA_041303805.1 Micrococcales bacterium | reverse complement strand
CCCTCACCACGAGAACGAACTGGCACAGTCCAGGGCGGCTGGTTACGATTTTGCGAAGTATTGGATGCACAACGGTTTAGTCACGGTATCCGGGCAAAAGATGAGCAAGTCTCTGGGTAATGGCGTTAGCGTAGATGAATTGTTCTCACTCGGGAACCCGGCAGCGGTTAGGTATTGGCTGGCTTCGGCTCAATACCGCTCCAGCCTTGACTACTCACCAACATCCTTGGCGGAGGCGGTTTCTGCGCTAGGAAGAATTACAAATTTCGTTCGTCGCGCCAGCGAGGTATCTGCGGGGGTTGAGGTCGAAATTCCGAACGAATTCCGTGAAGCAATGGATTCGGACTTCAATGTCCCGGCCGCGCTCGCGGTTCTGCACGACACGGTTCGCAGCGGAAACAGCTCACTTGACGCGGCAGATGCCAAAGGAACAACCAAGGCTCTTGCCGAAGTCATTCGCATGAGCGAGGTACTCGGGATAGATTTGGGGGGTAACGAAAACGTTGCCACTGCCGAAACGGTTCTTGAAATCGAAAATCTGATTGCAAAACGCAATCAGGCACGAGCAGACAAAGACTATGCGCTAGCCGACTTGGTACGTGCAGAACTCACCAGCCTTGGTGTCACGATTGAAGATCAGGCTGGCAAGACCGTATGGATGTGGAGTAACTAATGGCTAGCAAGGGAAAACGCCCAGGCACAGCAAAGGGAAAAAAAGGTCCAACTGTCGGCTCAGGCGGCCAACGCCGCAAAGCTTTAGAGGGCAAAGGTCCAACGCCTAAGGCTGAGGATCGCAAGGGTCACAAAGCATTTAAAGGCAACAAGCCTGAGTCACGCTCAACTCGCAAGGGTGAGTTTTTAGTTCCTACCGCTCGCACCGCTGGCGTTGCCGGAGCGTCGAGAACGAATACCAAGCGAGTCGCAAAGGCTGCCGATGCTGGAGAAGTACTCTCTGGCCGTAATTCAGTTGTCGAAGCCCTTCGCGCTAAGGTGCCGGCCACCGCCCTATACATTTCGAACCGAATTGAAATGGACGAGCGCGTGAAGGAAACAATCACGCTAGCCAACGCTCGACAGATTCCAATCAATGAAATCACCAAGCCTGAAATCGACCGACTAACGGGCTTCGACGCAGTGCACCAGGGAATCGCCCTTTCCGTTCCGGCCTACCAGTACCAACACCCAGCCGAACTTCTAGACAAGATTGTGGCACGTGGCCAAAAGCCTTTACTAGTCGCACTCGATGGCATCACTGACCCACGCAACCTAGGGGCAATCATTCGTTCGGTGGCAGCATTTGGCGGTCACGGTGTGATCCTGCCCCAGCGACGTTCGACCGGTGTTACCGCCAGCGCTTGGAAAACTTCGGCTGGCGCCGCCGCTCGCATCCCGGTTGCGCTTGCTGCAAACCTGACCGCCACCATAAAGGAATACAAAAAGCGCGGTTTGTTTGTGGTTGGGCTGGACGGCGACGGTGACATGGACCTTCACAAGTTCACTCTCGGCCGCGAGCCACTGTTGATTGTGGTTGGTTCTGAAGGTAAAGGTCTAAGCCGCCTAGTCACCGAGAACTGTGATGCCATCGTGAGCATTCCAATCACGGGAGTTACCGAGTCTTTGAACGCCGGAATCGCAGCCAGCGTTACCCTGTACGAGGTTTCTAAGCTTCGCTCAAAGAGCTAAACCAAATCTCGCCAATCCACTTCACCGTCTTCGTCTTGAACCGTGATGGTTCCTGAGGGGATTGCGTCGGGCAGGGTAATCGAACCGGTGGTTGGAGCAATCAAGGCTTCCTCTTCACGGCGATGCGCCAAAACGTTCGTGATGTATGAATTTACGGCCTCAGTGTTTGAAACTTCACGTCCCTCATTTTGAGCCATGTACCAACGGTGTTCCAAAACCTGGTGATAGATTTCTGCGGGTTCTAAACGACCAGTCATGTGCTTTGGTATGGCCGTGATGATTGGCTCAAAAGCCACACTCAGCCACTCGTGGGCTAGAACCTCTTCGTCGATGTTCCGGTTCGAGTGAGCCATTCGGTATTCGTCAAGGTCATTGAGAAGCCTTCTGGCTTGGTTTTCTTCGACGTCCAAACCGGTCAACCTCAACAGGCGTCGCCCGTGGTGACCCGCATCCACTACCTTTGGTTGAATTTTGATTGTGCTGCCTTCGCCGTCGGCTTTGATGGTCATCTCTTCAATGTCGAAGCCGAGGTCGTTCAATCTTTGAACGCGACGACTAATCTTCCACTTCTCAGAGGATCCGATGACCTCGGCTGCGGTTAGCTCTTGCCACAAATTGCGGTACTTGGTAATAATTCGATCTGAGATTTCATTGGCGTTGACACCGGGGGCAGCATTTCCGCTAGCGATTAAGTCAAGTAGTTCGCCGGCAATATTTACTCGTGCGATTTCCAAATCGTTTTCTCGCTGGCCGTTCGATAGCCCACCCTCATAAAGCTGCCCGGTTTCGGCATCAACTAGATACGCCGCAAACGACCCGGCGTCCCTTCGAAAAAGGGTGTTCGAAAGGGAAACGTCTCCCCAAAAGAAGCCTGCGATGTGCAGTCGCACTAGCAGCACTGCCAGCGCATCCACCAGGCGGGAAGCAGTTTCAGGCCGAAGACCTTGAGACCACATGGCTCGGTAGGGTAGTGAGAACTTTAGGTGCCGGGTAATGAGAACGGCTGGCAGGGGTTCGCCGCCTTCGGTCGTTCGGTTGTTGATAATGGCAAATGGTTCCACCGAAGGAACATCCAGAGCAATCAATCGCTTCAACATCTCGTATTCGCGTTTCGCTAACTCTGGCAGAGTCTCTTTGATTGCAATTACGTGATCGCTCAGGTGAGCGAATCGAACGGTATGTCTGGAAAGACCCTTGGGAAGAGCTGCGATTCGGTCAAGAGGCCAATCCTCTAAAGCCAACTGCCACGGCAAATCCAAAAGAGCTGGATCTGCCGCGGCAGTGGTTATGTCTAGAGAAGAACTCACTAGTTGAGGCGCTCGCCTGACTCCACATCGAAGAGGTGTGGCTGGCCAGCGGCTTCCAAGTGAATCGTTTGACCCGACTTGATGCCAGAGTTTGCTTCAACGCGAACCGTTACATCAGCCTGTGCTCCATCGAGCATTACCTTGCCGTAGATGAAGGCGTCTGCGCCAAGTTCTTCAACAACGTCAACCACAAGAGGTAGTCCGTGCTTGGAGATTTTTACGTCTTCTGGTCTTAGCCCAACGGTGATGCTCTTTTTCTTGGTCTTACCTAGAACTGTTTTCTCTACCTTAAGCTCAACGTCGCCAAACTTCACACCGGTTGCCGAAACTGGCAACTGGAGTAGGTTCATGGCTGGCGAACCGATGAAGCCAGCAACGAAAACGTTGGCAGGACGCTCATAAAGTTCACGAGGGGTTGCAACCTGCTGAAGGATTCCATCCTTTAGTACTGCAACGCGATCACCCATGGTCATTGCCTCGACCTGGTCGTGAGTTACATAAACAGTGGTTACACCGAGTCGACGCTGAAGCGATGCAATCTGGGTGCGAGTCTGAACGCGGAGCTTAGCGTCAAGGTTTGAAAGTGGTTCATCCATTAGGAACACCTGAGGCTTACGCACGATTGCGCGACCCATGGCAACGCGCTGACGCTGACCACCTGAAAGAGCCTTTGGCTTGCGACCTAGGTAAGGCTCTAGGTCAAGCAGCTTAGCTGCCTCTAGAACACGCTCGGCGCGTTCTTCTTTAGGAACGCCAGCGATCTTTAGGGCGAAACCCATGTTTTCCGCAACCGTCATGTGCGGGTAAAGCGCGTAGTTCTGGAAAACCATCGCGATGTCGCGATCTTTTGGTTCCATGTTTGTAACATCGCGGTCACCAATGAAAATTTGACCGGCGTTGACTTCTTCGAGGCCCGCAAGCATACGAAGGCTGGTGGACTTACCGCAACCGGAAGGTCCAACAAGAACCAGGAACTCACCATCTTTGATTTCGAGGTCTAGCTCAGCAACGGCTGGGCGAGGGGTTCCCGGATAAATGCGGGATGCTTTTCTGAATGACACTGTTGCCATGATTTTTTCTCCTAAACCGACAGGTACGTGTCGGACGATCCTTTGTGAAAGAGCCCTGAAACGGTTATCTCAAGGTATGACCATTATGGCATTCAAGGACTCATGTTTTAGAATGGTAGTTCTATCTGTCACCAATTCGTAATGAAGTAAGGACTCTCCGAATGAGCAACGAACGACTAACCCGTGACCAGCAGCGTGAAGCAGCAAGAGCGAAAGCAAAAGCTATGCGCGAAGCGCAGAAGAAAAACGAGGGTCGAAAAAGAATTCTGACAATCACCGGAATCGTATCGGTGAGCGCAGCACTACTCGGTGCGATCATCTTCGTTGCAAGCTCAACCATCGAAAAGGCCGAGGAGCTAGGCGATGGCCCTGCGACTGCAATCTTCAACGACGGCTTCCGCGTTGGCGAAAACCTCCAGGTGATCACTTCGGCCAGCCAGGCAGATCCTGCAGTGCCAAACATTGTGATTTATCAGGACATGGCATGTTCACACTGTAAAGACTTCGAAGTAGCAAACATGGCGCAGATTCGTGAGTTGGTAGGTTCCGGCAAGTACACTCTTGAAGTTCACCCAATTTCTTTCATGGACGCATCTTCAGCGAACCAGTATTCAAGTAGGGCTGCGGGAGCATTGGCTTGCGTGGCGGAAAAATCGCCAAACAATTTCGTGTCATTCAATGAGGCCTTATTCGTAAACCAGCCCGCAGGCGGAACCGCTGGGCCAAGCAGCGAACAACTCGGTGAGTTGGCGACTCAGATTGGTGTTACCGAAAAGGCTGCGATTGACTGCATCACCAGTAACACTTGGGCTAGTTGGGCCAAAGCAAAGGCCAAAGATCTTTCAGTTGGCAAAGTTCCAGGCACTAGCTTGGACTTCACTGGAACCCCGATGGTCATCGTGAATGGCAAGCAGTATCAGGGTGACACCAAGAACCCTGCTATGTTCTTGCAGTTCTTGCAGACCGAAGCTCCAGTTGCAGCTCAGTAACTTATCGCGCTTTAGTTCGAATAACGAGCGGAACCGACGGATCTGACGTTCCAACGTCGTTCACGGAAGCAACTCTGAACTGGTAGGTTGAACTTCGCTTCAATCCCGTAACGGTCAATGTCTTGCTCGTTGAATTTGACTTACGAACTAGATTCCAGGTGGCCCCGCCATCCTTTGAAAACTCGACCACGTAATTACGCACAGCACTTCCATCAACCACCGCTGCTTGAGACCAGTAGAGCTTTACCGAAGTGGCAGCCGGCTTAACACCGAGACCGAATGGTGCGACCGGGACGTTGCCATTGGTAACCAAGGTAAGCACTTGGCTCGCTGTCGAGTATCCGACCGAGTTCTTAGCGGAAACTTTGAAGCAATATTTCGTGCCTGGTTTCAGCGACGAGACCTCAAAAGTAGTTTGATTGCTAGCTTCGTGCGTAATTGCCAGATAAGTTTTGCAGTTACTTGAAACTTCAACCTTGTAATCCGTGATGTCGGCTCCACCGTTTGACAGGGGTGTGACCCATGAAAGTTCGGCGGTGGTGGAATCAGCCTCGCCTGAAATCTCTAGGGGTGCAGTTGGAATCAACGTTCGAGTCGTGAATGTTCCAGTCAGTACATCGCTGTAACCAGCGTCGTTTACAGCCGCGATTTGAACGGTGTATGTTGTGCCTGGAGTGAGCCCACTGAGATTGAAAGACCTCTTATTGGACTCAGCCAGGTCTACGTTCTCAATCCAAGTGTCGCCACCATCGTTCGAGAGTTCAACTGTGTAGTCATAAATTGGTGCTCCGCCACGGTCGGCTGGTGTAGACCAGGTGAGTGTGGCTGATTTGCCAGTTACCAATGTGGCTTTGAAGTTCGTTGGAGCACCCGCAGGTGTCACCAAAGTGGTGATCCTGTATTCATCGGACGCAAGTCCAACACCCAATTGGGTAATTGCTGAAACGCGGAAGCGGTATTCCTTACCCTTGGTGAGGTTTCTGACCGCAAAGTTTCTAATTGCGCTTGCGGAGTCCCGCTTTATCTTGGTCCAAGTTCTGCCAGAAGTACCTGAAACTTCAATCTGGTAGTTGATGATGTCTGTGCCGCCATTTGATTCGGGTAAATCCCAGGTTAGAAGTAGCGTGCTTCCAGTGTTGTTTGCTCCTGCAAGGTTCTGCGGTGGGGTTGCCAATCCCTGTGGCGTTTGGAACGCGCCTTCAAGCCACTGATCAGCGCCAGCTCGGTTGGAGCCAGCCACCCTGACGAGGTAGTTTGCACCAGGGGCTAGTCCACGCAAGCTAAGGTTCACCGATGTTGACTCGGCTTTGCTTACGTTTTTCCAAGTAGAACCGCCATCCAAAGAAGTCTGCACCACAAAGTTTCTAATTGGAGCCCCACCGTTGAACTCAGGTGCGGTCCATCGCATTACCGCGGTAGTTTTTGTGACACCTGAAACTTCTAGGTTGGTTGGTGCATCAGGAGTCATGGGCTCTGGTGTGCGAGTGTCAAGAACTTCCGACCATGGGGCGCCAGGGCTAAATGCAATGTCGTTTCCACCATTGTTGCCACGAACACGGAACAGATACCGAGTCCCAGCAATCAGGTTCGAAACGGGAAGGTTGGTCGTAACCGAGTAGCCGTCATCGATACGTCTCCAAGAAATTCCGCCATCGATTGAGTAGTCAATTTCGTAGTCAGCTAGAAGGCCAACAGTTCGACCATCTGGCATCATTTTTGGCTGCCCGTTTAGCATTACCGGCTCACCAAGGAATGTCGGAGCCGTCCATGTTAGGGTGCCTTCGTTTGGTCTTCCATCAGTAGGGGTGTATTCCAAGTTAGAAGGTGCCGAAGGCATTCCTGGAGGGGTTCTAGTGAGGTTCAAGGTTTCAGCAGGGCGGTTCTCCATGTGGCCAAGGGTGTCCCGGGTATTAACACCGCAAGACTGCGGGCCAGGTACAGTACCAAACTGAATTGTTGTTCTAAGGGTTATGTTGAGGGCATTGGCGTCGCCAGAGTAGGAAACCAGTTGAGCGTCGTGAGTTCCAGGGGCAACGGTCCAACCGTCAGCCGACTTCGTGACGCGAATGTCTACAGGGGTCATCCCAGTGCTGCCATGACAAGTAAGCCTGAGCTCACGAATTCCAGTTCGGTCAGTTAGCGACAGGGCCATCTCAGCCACATTGTGCTCGCCACCGACCTCATAGGTCTCGCGATCCCATTCGGAGGAAATAAGTGCTGGCGCTTCGTCGTCCCAGCCACCATCGATGAGGTCACGTTTGATTCGTAAAGGCGTACCAAGGTTGGTGGAACCTGATTGCCCTTTGGTGTCTGAAGCCCATATGTAACAAGGGTGAACTCCAGGTTTAGTACCGTAGGGAATGGTAGTGGTGACTCGAAGTGCAGGATTCAAATTCGAATCATTTCCAGGGAGAGTTGTTACAGAAGCGGCGCTCGTTCCGTGGTTGGTCCACGTGGTGCCGTTCCAAAAGAAGTAAAGGGTGAGTGGGGTTTTGTTCCCACCCCAGCAGTGGAGCTGAAACTGGCGAATTCCTGATTGATCTTCAAGGGCTAGGTCGAAATTTACTTGGGCATCGCTACTTGTCACATTGTATTCGAAGTTATCATAGGCGAAGGAGTTGAGCTGTGGTGCATCGTCGTCGTGGGATACAGAAGAGCCGTCTCCCGGTTCGCGAGTCACAGTCATCGCCTGCACCACCGCTACACCACGGTGTTCCAGATTGTCTTGAGTTTGGATTGTGCAACTGTAACTTCCTGGCGTCGTAGATCTTGGGATAGTAGTTTGAACCGAGATTCGAGCGGATTTACTGATTTTGACACTTGAACTTGCCGAAATTTTGGCAGCTGACGAGATGCGGGCCTGGTTGGTGCTGTAGCCCATCACCCATGCGCTGCCATTCCAGTTGACGGTAAGACGGACGAGAGTGAGGGTGTTTGTCTGGCAAATCAGCTGGGCGCTCTTCGCCTCAACATCATCGGTTAAGTCAAAAGTGGCCGTTGCTACTACAGGCGCAAGTGTTGAATCGTACTGAAAGGAATCCCAGCGGAAGTTAGTAATCTCAGGAGCTTTATCGTCGTAGATGCAGGTGGTGGTTTTCACTTCTCTTGCTGTGTAGTCGCAGAAGTCCAGCCCGAAACCCCCGACTAGAACATCGACGCCGTCGCCGCCGGCGAGGATGTCGACTTCTTTTGCATCGTCGTTGCCGATAATGCGGTCTTCGCCAACCTCACCAAATATCTCATCACGACCAGCACTTCCGCGGAGGTCGTCGTTGCCGTTGCCGCCATAGATGGAATCATCGCCTGCTCCACCGATAATGGAGTCATCGCCGTCGCCGCCTAGGAGAGTGTCTTCTCCGTCGCCGCCGTCGATGCTGTCATTGCCAGGGCCACCCACGATTACATCGCTTCCAGCGCTACCCTTCAATAAATCGGCGCCGTCCCCGCCGTTAATGGTGTCATGCCCGGCCCCACCGGTAATGTTGTCATCCCCGCTGCCTCCGCTGAGTTCATCGTCACCCGGGGTTCCAATGATGGTGTCGTTTCCATTGCCGCCGTCGACTTCAGAGTCTTCTCCGCTGGTTCCGTTGTAATTGTCGGAACCGTCACCAAGGTAAATCACGTTGTGGTCACCGTAGTCAATGACGGTATCGTTGCCCGCTAAAGCTAGGACCGTGACGTAATTGGCTCTAATGCAGATGACATCAGAATTGTTTGTACCTTCTACAGAATGCTGTTCCTCGGCAGTACCGGAAGTTGAGATCGTGATGGTACACGCTGGCGCAGCTGCAATAGCCGGAGTTGCGGCAAACAACCCAGCAAATAAGGCCGAGATGGTCAGTGTGGCGGTAGCGATTTTCTTCATGAGTTCCCCTTGGTGGCCGTGTCTCAGAACGACGTAGTTCTATAGTATGCGCAAATCCGCGCAAAATACACATTTTTTTGAATTACGCTAGAATTTTTCCGTGACATGCCGACTTGGCGCAATTGGTAGCGCACCGCTCTTGTAAAGCGGGGGTTGTGGGTTCGAGTCCCATAGTCGGCTCAAATAGAGCAGTTAGAGCTCGGTAAAAGTAATGCTTACCGAGTTTATGCAAAAACGATCACCGGTTGGGGTTTGGGGCGCATCATCGAATAGGTGGCCGAGGTGACCTCCGCAATTTGAGCAACGAACTTCGGTGCGAACCATCCCGTGACTCCGATCTTCAAGCAATTCCACGGCGTCAGATTCTTTTGGGGCGTAAAAACTTGGCCAGCCGCAGTGAGCATCGAACTTGGTTTCGCTGCGGAACAATTCGGAGCCACAACCGCGGCAGGAAAAGATACCAACGCGATCCTCATTGAGCAGCTCACCGGTTCCAGGGCGTTCAGTTCCGGCTTGACGAAGCACATGGAACTCCACGGGGGTAAGTTCAGCAGCCCATTCGTCATCGCTTTTGGAAACCTTGTAGTTCATTGCGCACCTCGCTCGTTTGCTCTCACTCGTTTAGACTAAACACTACATATGTCAGATAACTTCCCCAAAGATGAATTCGATGATGTGGCAGCCGCCACGGGTCGTCGTCGTGCCAAGCCTTCTGGTCGTGGCGGATTTATGGAGTTCGTAACCTATTTCAGCTTGGCTGCAGTTTTGTCGGGCGGAGGTCTGTTCGGCTATCAAACATTTTTTGGCGGGGGAACAAAGCTTGACCTGTCTGGTTTCAATGAACCAGCCGCCAAGCCCAGTGTTGATCCTCTGCGTATCAATGAAACCAAAGTTTATGATGCCATTGGCCAGGACGGTATGGCCAGTTCGGTAGCTCACAAGCTGCTAGACAAGGGTTGGAATGTGGTTACTGCGGCAGACATCCCGGATGGTGTCAAGTTCGACAAGACGGTCATTTACATAAATTCTGATCAACTAAACGACGCCGCCAAGGCTCTGGTTGGAGATCTCGGAAACTACACAATTGAGGTTTCTAACCAGTACATCGATCCAATTACCGTAGTTTTGGGCGCCGATTACAAGTAATTTCTGCAGATTATTGTTTGTAACACTTTCATCAAGGTTGAAAATTCAATTAGTCGTTGTGGCTTAAGTAGCGTAGTTTCATTAACAGGTCGTAACAAAGTCCGTTAGCTTCAAGCCTCGGGTCGATCTAGGATCGGGATCCTTCCGACCTTGGCACAAGCAATACAGGAGATACAAATGGCACAAGGAACCGTAAAGTGGTTCAACTCTGAGAAGGGCTTCGGCTTCATTACTCAGGACGGCGGAGCGGACGTTTTCGTTCACTTTTCAGCAATTGGTGGCGATGGCTACAAGGAGCTAAAAGAGAACCAGCGCGTTGAGTTCGACGTAACCGACGGACCAAAGGGTCCTCAGGCTGCTTCGGTAGTAATCATCTAACGACCAGCTTTAGAAATTCGGCATCACCCTTATTGGGTGGTGCCGTTTTCCTTTCTTGCACTCTCGCCCTAAGAGTGCTAAAACTGAATTAGCACTCAAATAGGCCGAGTGCTAATTTGACTGAATTTCGGGAGAACCCAAATGCCAAAAATTATTGCCTTTAATGAAGAAGCACGACGCGGACTGGAACGCGGACTAAACATCCTTGCCGACACCGTCAAAGTGACCCTTGGTCCACGCGGACGTAACGTCGTTCTAGAAAAGAAGTGGGGCGCCCCAACCATCACCAACGATGGTGTTTCGATTGCTAAAGAAATCGAATTGGAAGACCCATTCGAGCGCATCGGTGCGGAACTTGTAAAAGAAGTTGCCAAGAAGACCGATGACGTAGCCGGAGACGGAACCACGACCGCCACTGTTTTGGCCCAAGCTCTGGTTCGCGAAGGTCTACGAAACGTTGCTGCTGGAGCAGACCCAATCAGCCTCAAGCGCGGAATCGAGAAGGCCACTGCGGCCGTCATCGAGCAGCTTCTAATCCAAGCTAAGGCCGTTGAGAGTAAGGAAGAGATCGCTGCCACCGCATCGATTTCGGCAGGTGATAGCCAGATCGGTGAACTTATCGCTGAGGCTATCGACAAGGTTGGCCGTGAAGGTGTTGTAACTGTTGAAGAGTCGAACACTTTCGGCATTGAACTACAACTTACCGAAGGTATGCGCTTCGACAAGGGCTACATCTCGGGTTACTTTGTGACCGACCCAGACCGCCAAGAAACCATTCTGGAAGATGCCTATGTGCTGATTGTCAACAGCAAGGTTTCGAACATGAAGGAACTTCTACCAATCGTGGAAAAAGTTATCCAGACTGGCAAGCCACTACTTCTTATTGCCGAAGACGTTGAGGGCGAAGCTCTAACGACTTTGGTTTTGAACAAGATTCGTGGAATCTTCAAGTCGGCTGCCGTTAAGGCCCCTGGCTTTGGAGACCGCCGCAAGGCAATGCTTCAGGACATCGCCATCCTTACCGGTGGCCAGGTTATCTCGCAAGAGATTGGCCTCAGCCTTGAGACCGCAACCCTCGATCTACTTGGACGCGCTCGCAAGGTCGTTATCACCAAGGACGAGACCACGATTGTTGAAGGTGTTGGCGAGAAGGCTGCGATCCAGGGCCGCGTTGACCAGATTCGTCGTGAGATGGAAGCAAGCGACAGCGACTACGACCGTGAGAAGTTGCAGGAACGTCTGGCCAAGCTAGCCGGTGGTGTTGCTGTGATTCGTGCCGGTGCTGCTACCGAAGTTGAACTGAAGGAGCGCAAGCACCGCATCGAAGATGCAGTTCGAAACGCGAAGGCTGCGGTCGAGGAAGGCATTGTTGCCGGTGGTGGTGTTGCACTGCTTCAGGCTGGCAAGGTTGCATTTGAGAACCTAAAGCTCACTGGCGACGAAGCAACCGGAGCAAACATCGTTCGCGTGGCAATTTCAGCTCCGCTAAAGCAGATTGCAATCAACGCAGGTCTTGAGCCTGGTGTGGTTGCTGAGAAGGTCGCTAACCTTCCTGCGGGACAGGGCTTGAACGCTGCTACCGGAGAGTATGTAGACATGATGAAGGCCGGAATCAATGACCCAGTGAAGGTAACTCGCTCGGCACTCTTGAACGCTTCGTCAATCGCCGGACTGTTCCTAACCACTGAGGCTGTAGTAGCCGACAAGCCAGAGCCTGCTGCACCTGCGGCGGCGCCAGCTGGTGGCATGGACTTCTAAAGCTAAGTAAAAAGCGGCGAACCGAAACAACGGTTCGCCGCTTTGCTTTAACCCTGGAAGAGCCTCAGGTTTGCCTGCTCAATTTCTTGATACTGATTGGCAGCCATGGCCAAAGCTCGGCCGATTTCACCAAGTTGTTGGTCAACGCCGCTGGCGGTGACCCGCCAACGCTTGACGAGCTCCTGAAAGCTTGTGGCGGCTGCGCCCTGCCAAGAACCATCAAGAGCCTGCAATTGTGAGTGAAGTAGGTCAACCTCTGACTGAAGTTTGGAGATTGTGCCTTGGATGGTGTTGTTCGCTGCGAGAACCTGCTCGCTATCTACTCTGAAGATTGTCATGTGAACAATTTTTTACATCTCCACCTTGGTGTGCGAGTTATTTAGAAATCTGTGGAAAACCTAAGGGAGTTCAATCTTCATGGTGGTTCCGCCACCCTCTGTTTCTAATGCCACAATGCTCGCTTGGTGGCGATCCAAGATGGTTTTAACAATTGCGAGGCCCAAACCAGAACCGCCGGTTTCTCTATTCCTAGAGTTGTCAGCCCGGAAGAAGCGTTCGAAAACTTTTTGGCGCAGTTGCTTAGGAATTCCTTCACCATGGTCTCGAACCTCAATTACGGTCTTTCCTCCCACATTGCCGAGCATTAGTTGAACCGGTTCATGCTCTGGGCTGAAGCGGCTAGCGTTTGCCAGCAGATTGGTTAGGACCTGGCGGAAAGACATGGCGTCAACCTTGGCAATCACCTGATCCGTTGCACCTAATTTCTTGCCAGAGAGATCAAGGACAGAAATCTTGCGTTTATGTTCAGCTACCGACGCATCTTTTGCGGCGTCCATGGCAATGGGGATCAGGTTTGTCTCGACGAGAGTCAGCCCGGTAGCTTCATCAAGTCTTGCGAGAGTCAGCAGATTGTCTACAAGGCCACCCATTCGGATAGCCTCGGCTTCGATACGGTTCATGGCGTCGTCCAAGTTTTGTTTGTTGCCTAAAGCTCCCATTCGATAGAGCTCCGCGTAACCTCGGACCGATGCCAATGGGGTGCGCAGTTCATGGGATGCATCAGAAACAAATCGTTTCATTTGATCAAGTGCTTTTCCACGCGAATCCATGGCGTTTTGAATGCTCGCCAACATTGTGTTTAGTGCCTTGTTGATTCGACCAACCTCGGTGGTTTTCGAATGTTCCACCAACCTCTTACTAAAGTCTCCCGCGGCCACTGCGGCGGCGGTGCGCTCAACTTCTTTGAGAGGTCTAAGGGCAGAAGAGATTGTCAGCCAGATTGCGAGAGCACTTAGGACGAGCAGCAAGGCACCGAAGCCGGCCCCGATGTTTCGATATTGAGAGATCAGGGCGTTATTGTTTCCGACCGGTAGTGCAACCACGAGTGACCCGTTTGAGCCGAGCAAAGGCACTGCAAGCAATCTCCACCCGGCACCTTCGTTCGGCCCGGTCACCGGCATGCCCTGATCGTCTATTTCGAACGGTATTCCTTCGGTGGCCTCGACCGCTCGAAGGTTCAGGCTGCTTACGTTCGGCATGGCCAAATTGGGGTTAGTCGAAGACTCGATTCCCAACAGAAAATTTCCCGAAACGTCCAGATAAGCGATGTAATAGTCGCTGGGAAGCGCGGGAAGTGTTAGTTGCCGAGTCGCAATTCGGTCACGGATTAAGGCCGGGTTTTCAACTCTGAGAGTTTCTGATGTTTTTAGCAGAACATTGTCGGTGCTGGCTTGAAGGTAGGTTCGCAAAAGCGCGATGGTGCCAACGCTGGAAATTATGAGCAGAATGCCGATGAGGGCTACCGAAAGCGCGGTCAGTTTGGTGCGCAGGGAAACCCTGCTCCAACCCAACGCGAGCTTTGAATTCATTTCCTTAGTTCTTTTTGGTCGACTTAAACATGTAGCCGTGGCCGCGTTTTGTTAGAACTACAGGCTCCGAAGTGAGTGGGTCGAGTTTCTTTCGGAGGTAAGAAACATAGGATTCGACAATCCCCATCTCTCCATTGAAGTCGTACTCCCAAACGTGGTCGAGAATTTGGGCTTTAGAAAGGACTCGGTTGGCATTCTCCATTAGGTAGCGAAGAAGTTTGTACTCTGTGGGGGAGAGCTCAATCTGCTGCTCGTTCACGAAGACGTCGTGGGCATCTTCATCGATGCGAACTTCGCCCACTTCAATGACGCTCTTGTCATCGGTCGACTTTTTGGTTCGGCGGAGGATTGCGTTGATTCGAGCGATTATTTCGTCCAGGCTAAACGGCTTGGTCATGTAGTCGTCACCACCCACGGTTAGACCCGTGATTTTGTCTTCCACTTCATCGCGAGCGGTCAAGAAGAGAACCGGCGCCAGGATGTTCATTGAGCGAAGTTTTTTAGTGACTGAGAATCCACTCATGTCCGGGAGCATGACATCGAGCAAAATCAGGTCAGGATTTCCCTTCTCAGCAGCTGCTACAGCGTCATTTCCGTTACCAACGGCGAGCACAGAGAATCCTGCGAAGCGAAGACCGCTAGCGAGTAGGTCGCGGATGTTTGGTTCATCGTCTACGACGAGAATTTTGATTGGTTCCATAACTGTGAGTTTCCTCCGCTTACCTGTGAGAACCCTGAAAGTTACTTGAGTGTCGGGTGAATGCTAGATCGCGTGAGCATCGAGAATTTCGTAGGAGTAACCCTGTTCCGCAAGAAAGCGCTGTCGATTCTGCGCAAAATCCTGGTCAACAGTATCTCGGGAAATAATCGTGTAGAAGTTGGCGGCCCTACCGTCGGCTTTGGGTCTCAAGAGGCGTCCCAAACGTTGGGCTTCTTCTTGTCTCGATCCGAAAGATCCCGAAATCTGAATTGCCACCGACGCCTCCGGCAGGTCGATTGAGAAGTTAGCCACCTTAGAAACGACCAGGGTGGTTTCCTTGCCATCGCGGAAGGCTTGAAAGAGACGCTCCCGCTCTTCAACCGAGGTTTGCCCGGTAATCAGAGGTGCCCCTAGGCCTGAGGCAACTTCATCGAGCTGGTCAAGGTATTGACCGATAACCAAGGTGGGCTCCCCGCGGTGCTTGGCGAGTAGCTTCTTGATGACCTCGATTTTCACACTTGCAGTTGCTGCCAATCGATAGCGTTCGTCCTGGTTTGATACCGCGTAATCCATGCGGACGTCCGGTGGTAGATCCACGCGAACCTCAAAACACGCAGCCGGGGCTATGTACCCTTGCGCTTCGATGTCTTTCCAAGGTGCGTCAAAACGCTTTGGCCCAATCAGAGAAAAGACCTCGCCCTCTTTGCCGTCCTCGCGAACCAAAGTTGCAGTGAGGCCCAAGCGACGACGAGCTTGGAGATCTGCGGTCATTTTGAAAATGGGTGCTGGAAGCAGGTGCACTTCGTCATAAATGATCAATCCCCAGTCGTTTGCGTTCAGCAGTGCCAGATGAGCGAATTCGCCCTTCGATTTGGTGGTGAGGATTTGGTAGGTGGCAATGGTGATTGGTTTTACTTCTTTGATTGAGCCGGAGTATTCTCCGATCTCCTCTTCTGTCAAAGTGGTGCGCTTGAGTAGTTCGGTTTTCCACTGGCGAGCGGAAACAGTGTTGGTAACCAAAATCAGGGCGTTGGTTTTCGCAACGCTCATGGCACCGGCGCCAACAATTGTCTTTCCGGCACCGCAGGGAAGGACAACCACCCCAGAGCCACCCTCCCAGAATTTCTCTACGGCACTCGACTGGTAGTTACGAATGTTCCAACCCGTCTCATCTAGTGAGATTTCGTGCGGGGTTCCGGGTGCGTAGCCGGCGAAATCCTCAGCAGGCCAGCCCAACTTAAGTAACTCCTGCTTGACCTGCCCCCGAGCCCAAGCGGCGATTTCAAAAGATTCATTTCCAATCGGTCCAACTAGCAGGGCAGCGATTTTCGGTTGCTTCGATGCCTCAAGCAGCACAGCACGGTCTTTCGAGAACAGTAAAAGAGTTCCGTCATCGGCTCTTTGAATCGACAATCGACCATAACGCGACATGGTGTCGATGATGTCACTCCGAACCGAAGTTGGAATAGCAAACTTCGCATAGCGGTCAAGTACATCTAGGACGTATTCGGAATCGTGTCCGGCGGCCCTGGCATTCCAAAGCCCTAGTTTGGTGATCCGGTAAGTGTGAATGTGTTCCGGAGCGCGCTCTAACTCTGCAAAAACTGCAAGCTCATGACGGGCATCAGCCGCTTGGGGGTGATCGACCTCGAGCAGGGCAGTTTTATCGCTCTGAACGATTAGCGGTCCTAAAGTCATCCTTCTAGCCTAGGCGAGAGTGATGGCAGTGATTGTGGAAAGTGGAAGAGTGCGCTCAATTTGCGCCTTGCGATCTAGGCCCCTGAGCCGCCCGTTGGCGATACCGCTGGGCATCAAATCAAATGTTGATTCAGTCCCGTTTGGCAAGGTGGCGGTAATCATTAGGCGAGCCTTGTTACGAATCGCCAACTGGACCTGTCTGGTAATCGCCTCATCGTTACCCCCGGACGACATCGCCTGGTCGGCCTTACGAATTCGCTCAAGGTCGGCGTCGAACGTTGAAACCTTCCCCGTTTGATTTACGGTGTCGGCCGTTGAAATGGGATTAATCACCACCCCGTCGCTTGACTTCCTAATCGCTAGGTAACCGCATTCGCGCAGGCCAAAATAAACCACGGACGGTTCAAAGCGGCAGGCTATCGAACCAGCACTTGGTCTGGTTAGTGAGAATGCCCGTAACCGAGGGTCGTTTCCGATTTCGGTCAGCAATAGTTCGTCTGGTGAAGAGACGAGGCTGCGATCCGAGCTGTCGGCTATTTCTGTGATGATCAAGCGTCCGAATCGAGTCACCACTTCGTTCAACAAATAGTCAACCGGTTGCGGAAGTTTCGCGCCAGAACAGGTCTCAAGAAAACTTCTGATCTGTTCGATGAAAAGCCCGGTTTCGAGTCCGTGGCAAATGCTCAGCGCGCTCAATCGATAGGTTGAGGCAAGCCCAATCGATTCTGTGTTGGCAAACAAGCGCAGCGTTGCTTCTAGGTTGGTTGGCAGTGGACCCGGAGAAATTACGCTCAAGTCAGCCTGGAGAATTATGCGTTCTTGAACCTTCGGAAGGTGTTTTTCGACAACCGAAGCCAAGGATTTGTGATTCTGAATTGCTAAACCAAACCAGTCAGTGGCCTTCGAATCAAAAGCGAGACCAAAACTCTCGGCGCTCTCCAAAATTTGGCCGATGTGGGATGTTGGAGTGTTAACCGCCAATGGGTAGTTCGAAGCCAGCCAAGTCTGCAGTGATGCACCCGCCTTGACTTCAGAGATGCTCGAAGAAAGTTCTCGACCTAAAAGTTCCCTGAAGTTACTGAAAAGCTTTTGAATTCTGGATAGCTGGTTACTCTCTAGCCAAGAACTTGCCTCCGGGGTTAGCCGATGCCGTCCGTCTTGAAGGGTAGTTAGGCCGAGTCGACTCGCCAGCAAAAACATCCGTTTCGCATAATCGTTCGGTTTAGCCAACGCGCCTGCCAGTCGCTTAACATCTGGAAGACCCACGCCACCTTTGCCCACTTCTCGGATCAGGTGCTTTTCAACATCAAAAACAATCTCGGTTAGTGCTTGGATTGTTTCGAAAGCAACCAGTCCCGCATCCCGATTGATGGCTGAAACATCGGCGGCAATCTCGTCCTCGCTTACTACGAACAACGGTCGGGTAAATGCCCGATGTTGGTTTAGTTGTTCAAGGAGACTGGAGAAAACCCTAATGCCGTCGTCGGTTTGATAAACGAGCTGAAGTTCGAGCAATGAAGCAACGGCAGCTATAGGCACCGACTGCCCAGCAGCAATCTTCGAGACGCTCTCTAGTTGCTTTTTGCTCAGGGAGCCAATTTGGGCGGAGTAACTTTTTGGGCTATTGAGTGTCTCAGCTAAAGCGTAAAAATCCTCAACTGAGGCCAGAGTCACTAGGCGAGCAGTGACCAATCGCCGCAAGGCGTCGTCGGTTAGACCACGAAGTGCTTCGACGAGGTGCCTCAGCTCGCTCATACTTATTCGCCGGCTTTGCCTTTAGAGCGAATTTGAAGCACTATCACCAAAATGATCAGTAGAGCCGCGGCAGGAAGTGCAACCCAAGGAAACACAACAAGGAAGTTGACTACCCGGACGTTTGGGAAAAACACTGTGATGACCATGATGGCGATGATTGAAAGAATCGATAGACCAATGAGTGAAGCAACCATATAGGCGAGGGCATTTTGGAATCGACCAGAAGTGTTTGAAGTGTTTGCCATCCTTTTAGGATACCTGTCTCTAACACTCGGTAAAATGGAGTTTCGAACACATGGAGGTTTTGACATGCCAACCGGCAAAGTGAAGTTTTTTGATGACGCCAAGGGATTCGGATTTATTGCATCCGACGAAGGCGCCGAGGTTTATGTTCACGCGTCCGCCCTTCCCGATGGAATGACCTCGGTGAAGCCAGGTTCTCGCGTCGAGTACAGCGTGGTTGATTCGAAGCGCGGTGCCCAAGCGATGAGCGTTCGGGTGCTCGAGGCGCCAGTTTCACTTGTGCAGGCAAACCGCCGAAACGCAGATGATTTAGCGGCTGTGGTTCAAGATTTGATTCGCCTACTCGATGGCCTTGGTCCTTCATTCAAAAATGGACGACGACCAGAGCCAGAGAAAGCTCGACGCATTGCAGCTATTTTGCGTCGCGTTGCTGATGATCTAGATGAGTAATCTCAAAGACTTAAGCGAATTCGCTGGCGAAGCCGCTCGATTAACGGGTGGGCGCCGAGCAGTTGGAAGTTACATCCGCACGGACGAAGAAGAGCCCGGCCTTCGAAGCTACATTTTTGAGAGCACCTTGCGAGGTTACGTTGGCTGGTATTGGTCGGTAACTATTTATCAGCCGGAGGGTGAAGAGCCAACTATTTCAGAGGTTGTCATGATGCCCGGCGAGGCCGCTTTGGTGGCCCCGAAGTGGGTGCCATGGTCGGAACGCCTTGCTGACTACAAGGCCCTGCAGATTGAACTCGAAGAGCAAGCTGCTGCATTGGCAGCCGAAGAAGCCGCTATCGCAGCAGAATCGGAATCCGATGACGACGAAGAGGATGACGACGACGTTGAACTTGAGTTGGTAGATGTGCCCGACGAAGAGACCATCGAGCACGCGGAGCAGGAACTACTTGCGACGACCGAATTTGACGTAGAAGGCGATTCCGAGGATGAGCCCAACGACACAGGTAAAAAGCCACCAAGGTTTTTCAGTTGGAAGAGCCGCCGGAAAGATAAGAAAAACGGCTAACGTCAATCCCCAGAAGATTATTCCGGTGATTGCCAGAATGCCAGGGTTGCTTTTGACTGGCTCTGGATCGGGCCTTCGATCCTCATCCTTCACGAAAAGTTTCATTAGGCTAGGCGCTCAATAACGTAGTCTATGGCTCCGAGCAACTTACTCACATCGGAAGCTTCGGTGGCGGTAAAGGTGGCAATGCGAAGTTGGTTTCTACCCAACTTGCGATAAGGCTCAACATCAACCAAGCCGTTGGCGCGCAGCACCTTGGAAATTTCGCTTGCGTCAATTCCTTCGAAGTCGATGGTTGCAACAACCTGAGAGCGGTGTTCAGGGTTGGTAACGAAGGGGGTTGCAAATTGATTAGCAGCAGCCCAATCGTAAATTAGGTTGCTTGCCTCGCGAGTTCTAGAGTCTGCCCAAGCGAGACCACCGTTTTCATTCATCCAGTCGATTTGTTCGGCCAGGAGAAAAGTCGTCGCAATCGCGGGAGTATTCAAAGTCTGGTTCAGTCGCGAGTTGTCAATTGCGGTTTTCAAGCTGAGAAACTCCGGTATGTAGCGATCTAATTCTGCGATCTTTTCGGCGCGTTCGATTGCTGCGGGTGACATCAGCGCGAGCCATAAACCACCATCAGAGGCAAAGTTTTTCTGAGGTGCAAAGTAATAGACATCTGTTTCCAGAGGGTCAAAGTCGATTCCTCCTGCGGCCGAGGTGGCGTCCGTTAGGAAGAGGGCACCCTGATCGACCGGGCCAATACGCTTGACCGGGGCGACAACTCCGGTGGAAGTTTCATTCTGCGGGTAAGCATAAATGTCGACCCCGACTTCCGCTGCAAGTTCTGATCTAGAGCCAGATTCGCCGGTCACAACCGTCGGCTTGGATAACCATGGAGCTGAAAGGGCAGATGCGAACTTGTTTCCAAACTCTCCATGAACCAGTGTTTGTGCCTTCTGTTCTGCCAGTGAAAAAGCAGCAACATCCCAAAACGCGGTTGATCCACCATTACCAAGGACGATCTCATAGCCATCGGGATTGTGAAAGAGGTCCATCAATCCAAGCTGCACACGTTTGACCAAATTCTTTACGGGTGCTTGGCGGTGCGAAGTTCCCATCAACTTCGCGCCTTCATCGACGAACGCACTGATCTGAGCTGGGCGAATCTTCGATGGGCCACAACCAAACCGTCCATCGTTGGGAAGCAGGTGGGCAGGAATGATGATTTCGCTCATGAGTCAATTATCCTTGACTGGAGTGAGTAGGTAAGGAGTTTCGTGTGCACGATCTAATCGACACAACTGAAATGTACCTGCGGACCGTCTTAGAACTTATCGAAGAAGGTCAGGTGCCCATGAGGGCTAGAATTTCCGAGCGCCTTGGCCACTCGGGTCCTACAGTGTCGCAAACCGTTGCTCGCATGGAGCGTGATGGGCTGATGTTAGTTCGTGGCGACCGAATTCTGGAACTCACCGCAACCGGAAAAACTCAAGCCATCAGGGTGATGCGTAAGCACCGACTAGCCGAGCGACTGTTGGCTGACGTGATTGGGTTGGAGTGGGAATTCGTTCACGAGGAAGCCTGTCGCTGGGAGCACGTGATCAGTGAACAGGTGGAGCGCAAGATACTCGACCTGATTGACACCCCGGATCGATCACCTTACGGAAACCCGATACCAGGCCTTCATGAGCTGGGTCTAGTTGATAATCCTGATTTCCACGATGGAGTCGTCACCATTCTCACCCGACTGGATGAAACCGGAAGCGCTCGGGGTTTACGGCTTGCCAGAATCGGTGAACCAGCCCAAATTGATCCGGAGTTCCTTGGTCAATTGAAGGCTCTCGGTATCGTTCCTGGCGCGAGCTTGGATGTTGAACATCGTGCGTCGAGACTACTTATCACCGCAACGGGAGCCGACGAAGGTGTCGAGGTTGATCACGATTTAGCCTTTCACTTTTATGTGAATGTCTAACTGTCGGAATTCTAAAAGGCGGCTGAAATCGCTTAAACAGCAAACCTAAGGTAAACTCAATAATCCGAAGACCGTTGAAAACGGAGGTTAGGTTTGGCCAAAAAGCCAAGCGGGCGCAGACGTGCAGACGTCAAGATAAACGCCCTCGAGCAATTTGAACTGCGCAGTCGCTCGTCGCTGCGCGAAAAAAATGCTGCCAAGACTGCCCGTGCCGAGGCTCGCGCTTTGAAAAGCGCTCAGCGCGTAGCAAGAATGCTTGAAGTTGAGAACGCTGTTAAAGAAGGCAAAGCAGCTTCATTCACCTCCCGAGTAGTCACCGGAATTAGCCGAGAAACATTCCGAAAGAACGTCGTGAGCGCAACAACTTTCTCAATTTCTGCAGCACTATTCGCAACTTTTGCGTTACCGGCCAACGCCTTTAGCCCGGAAGTTACAGCTCTGGCAGGTTGGAGCTACAGCGACATCGAGGTTTCCCCAAACCGTGAAACTCAAGGACTCACCGTTGGAAAATCCGAGCCACAGACTGTTGGTTCTCGAGGAGGGGCCAAGACCGTTGGTGCCTCATCTCTAAGAAACTCGATTATTGGTAATTACCGAGCATGGACTGGTTTCTCTGCAGAGGACTATTTGAAGAACCCGGCATACGACGCAGTCGTCGGTGCGCAGGTTGTTAAGGTGGCCGCCAAGTATGTAGGTGTGCCATATGTTTTTGGTGGCTCCACACCAGCCGGCTTTGACTGCTCAGGTTACGTTCGTTACGTTTATTCACAGTTCGGCGTTCCTTTAGCTCACTCCGTTCGCGCTCAGGCCGCGAGAGGAAAGCTAATCCGAGCCAAGGATGCACAGCCAGGTGACTTAGTGATCTGGAACGACGGTAGTCACAACGGAATATACGCGGGCGGCGGAAATGTGCTACACGCGCCCCAACGTGGCGACTCAGTTAAATTGGCAAAGATTTGGACGGACGCCGTTCACTACGTGCGCATTTACAAATAAGAATTTTCCAAATTGTTACCGGATTCAAAGCGATTCTTCATCAAAGTGCAATAGCCTAAACTCAAGTTTGTTGAGAGAGGCACACATTGTTTAGATTTCAACCCGACATAGCCCCTCAATGCTGCTACGCCCAGTGACGCGTCACCATTCTTGGTGGCGCGTTTTTCGTTAGGAGGAAGCTTGAGAACTTTGGTTCTGAATGCCGGATACGAGCCGTTAGGCGTGGTGTCGTTCAAACGAGCCCTAATTTTGGTATTGAACGACAAAGCAACCGTCTTAGCTGGGTCCTCAAACTTAGAGGTCCACAGTGCACGAACCAGCCTGCCTCTTCCGTCCGTGATTCTTCTTTCCAGATATGTGAGGGTTCCAACCTCAAGAAAGATTCCACTCACTCGCCGCGGGGTTCTTCGTCGTGACGCTTGGAAGTGCGCGTACTGCCAGAAAGCAGCAAACACTGTGGACCACGTGCAACCTAAGTCTCGAGGTGGCTCTGATGCATGGGAGAATTTGGTGGCCAGTTGCCTGTCTTGCAATAACACCAAAGGCAATCGAACGTTGGCCGAGTTGGGGTGGGTCTTGAACTTTACCCCTAGAATGCCTAGCGGAGCACAGTGGATGCTTAGAGGGTTTGACCGAGTGGAACCCGAGTGGAGCAGCTTCCTCGAATTTTCAAATGCTGCCTAGTGCCCCCGAGAAGAATCGAACTTCCGCACAAGGTTTAGGAAACCTCTGCTCTATCCACTGAGCTACGGGGGCTGGTGCTTCAACCAAATATACCCTTACCGCCATTAGCCTATGAGTGTGGAGCAGAACTCATTCGCATCGAGAATCAACTGGGATGGTTGGATTCGTGAGATAAGAGACATCGGCAAAACAAATCCGCTGACGAATTTCGAGGCCAACGAGCATGGTCAAATCGATCTTGAGCGTTCCCACCCCGGCGGCATTGCACAATTCACCGCTTCCGGTAGCGTGCTGCTATCTAATTTGGTTCGCGAGCCACTTGCGTTTTCAAAGGCCATCTCAACTGCTCGAAGAATCAAAGACAAGTCGACTAGTCATCTGAAACTGTTCGGGATCCACACCACATATTTGGCTGGCGGTCTCGCAAATTTGGAGCAAGACGGCTTCGATCTAAATTTGCCAATTATTCTTTGGCCGTTGGAACTTGCAAGAAAAACCGATGACTTCGAACTGAATCGGGTTGGATCCGCTTTTGTAAACCCTGCTCTTAGCGCCGCACTTTTTCATACTTACGGGCTAAATCTTGATTCCAGAGAACTACTCAAACACCTAGAGAATTCTGCAGATCTTTTTCCTATTTCCGCAATGGACTATTTAGCTAGGCAACTTGAAGATGACACCAGGGTCGAATTCCGCAGAAATCTTGTCATTGGAAACTTTGCAATCGAGCCTTCAATTTTGGAAGCGGACATCAAACCAGAGGGAAATAAACTGCTTCGTCAGTTGGCAGAGGTCTCCGAGGTTCAAGCTCAGGAGCCAAGCCCTCTCGAAGAACCTAGATTGGTTGCCGACGCCGACGTAACCCAGAAGAGAATTGTTGCGAGAGTAGTTCGCGGAGACAGCTTTGCCGTGGAAACCCTACCCGGAAGCGGCTATACACAAACGGTGGTAAATGTTTTAGCGGCCTTGGCTAGTGAACGCAAAAGAGTTTTGGTGGTAACCCCTCGTCGACAAACCTTGAACGAGATAAGCGAACGACTTTCTCATCACAATCTTTCCGGACTTTTGGTGAGAAGCTTCAGCAGTTGGTTGGATGTAATTGGGTCCATCTCAAGATTTGAGAAGGCAACCGCGGTTGATTCTGTGGCTGCCGGTGTGCGCGCCGAGGCAGCGGCCAGAAAACTGGAAGACTATCTTGGGTCTCTTCGGGCGCCAGATCAAAACTTGGGGTTCTCCGTCCTAGAGACAATGGCAGAACTTGCGAAATTAGCCCTAACGCCAAATGCCCCAAGTTCAACAGCAAGAGTTTCTCTCGAAACTCTTTTAGCCACAAAGTCAAGACAGGACGCGCTAACTCTTTTAGAGGAATGTCAAGACCAGGGGTTGTTCAACAACGGCCCGGCCGACTCGCCTTGGTTTGGTGCTCAATTTGATTCTGCGGATCAAATTGAGCCAATCACAAGATTGGCGACTCGATTGCATGAGGTCGATTTCGGGGAATTGCAGAAAAGACTGGATGACCTGGTTGTTTCAGCAAACTTTAAGTCACCGAGGCATCTGGACGACTACGCAGAATACTTGGCGCTATGGTCTGGCGTTGCGGCAAGTTTGGATCGCTTTGTTCCCGAGGTATTTGATCGAGATTTGTCGGAACTTATTGATGCAACTGGCCCAAGGAAGTTGGGTTCGAAGTTATCCGGGTCCACTCGGCGCAAGTTGAAAAAACTGGCCAAAGAGTTTGTTAGGAAGGGCAGTTCCGTATCGGACCTGCACGGCTCCCTGGTTGACCTTAAAACACAACGCGATCGCTGGGCCTTGTTCTGCAACGATTCTTCAACCCCCACTTTGGTAGCAGGAGTTAGCGACACCACCGTTTTGTTTCGAACCTTCATGTCAAATCTTCAGACGGTGAAAGATCACGTTTCAAACGAATTGGCCACTGGATTGAATGAATCACTTTTCGCAGAGTTTTCGATGACACTTGAGGGTTTAGCAACTAAAACTGAACCGTTGGAAAATCTAGAAATCCGAAATCGCTTGGTTCTCGAGTTAGAGAAAGCTGGCCTAAAGGAACTGCATCGTGACTTTGCGAATCTACGCGTCAAGAAAGAAAACCTTGCAGCCCAATTCGAACAAGTTTGGTGGCAATCTGCGTTCGAAATAGTAATCCAAGCAAACCCAACACTTTTGGCACAATCGAAGAGCAAACTAGATGCTCTGTTCGAGGACTACGCAAAAGCGGATCAGGAGCACATCCGAGCCGGGGTATTGGCGCTTAATCAGGTGCAAGCAGACAGATGGCAAAAGCTAGTGCTGGAGGAACCGGGCGAGAGTGATCAACTCAAGCAACAACTTAGGTCACGTACGTCCTCAGTTCGTCCTCTGCTTAATTCGAGTCCTCGATTGGCGGGGGAATTATTGGCGATTCTCGGAATGTCACCATATGAGGTCGCTTCCAAACTGCCCTCAAATTACCAGTTTGATACGCTGCTGGTCTTGGACGCGGCAGGCTCAACTGTGGGAGAAAACGTTTCGGCCCTGTTTCGAGCGGAACAGGTGGTTGCATTTGGTGACAGTGCAATCGCTGCCCCGATTGGGTTTGAGTTGGAGGCGAGCGAGACTTCTATAGCCCTAGAGGCATCGGGCGAGTCGGCTTTCAATGCCGTAGCTAGGATCTTCGGAGTAGAGACGATGCGGAAGAGTTGGAGGCCGGCCGGCCAAACTCTTGGCGAATTGGTCAACCGGGAGTTTTATCAGAATCGAATTCTCTACGAGGCCACTGCTTGGGATTACCTGGGGAAACTAAATTTCGACATTCAGGTAGTTCGATCAAAGCAGGGTTCTGCAGCGGATCCATTGGCTGAGAGTCCGGATGCGGAAGTCCTGGAGACTGTCAACGTTATCTTGCGTCATGTGATTCGAAATCCTGAGGACTCACTTATGGTGGTGACGGCTTCTGACGTCCATGGTGAAAGAATCCGAGGTCAGCTTGCTTCCAAAGTTTTGGAAAACGCAGAGTTGAAACAGTTTTTCGATTCTCACGGAGATGAAAAGTTCGAGACCACGACGCTCAACAAACTCACCCATCGGGTTACTGATCGGGTCATCTTTACTCCTGGTTTTGGAGTTCTTTCCAGTGGTAAGGCGGCCGATCAGTTGGGTCAGTTGAGTGAACCAAGCGGACGACGCACATTAGCGAATCTGCTCGTCAGTGCTCGAAAATCGCTAACGGTGGTTACTTCGATTTCCGCTGATTCACTTCCTGAACAGCCATCGGGCGCAGCAAAACAGTTCGCGAAAATGTATTCGTTCGCCTCACCACGCTTGCTCACCAATGACTCTTTAGAAACTGACCCATTACTTTCTGATTTGGCCCTTCGACTTCGAAAAATGGGAACTCATGTGACTTTGGGTTACACATCAAGAATCGCATTGGCAGCCTCCTATGGGGCCAAGGCTGCGGTTATTGTTCCAGATTGGAATCTAGTTGGGGAAGACCTAGCCGAGCAGGTGAGACTTCGCCCGGCGCTGCTCGCCGCGATGGGTTGGGAAGTGATTCCCGTTCATGCCCTAGATGTTTTCTCCGACCCTCAGGGAGTAGCCATTCGTATTGGCGATCGATTGGGGATGGAACTTTCTAAAAAGACCGAATCGCTCTTCGATGATGCGAGTTTCGATGAAACCGCGCAAGCTTGGGGAGACGGTTCAGAATCTAACGACTCCCGACTGAAGGCTGATAAGCCTCCGCACTGGGGCTAGTCGGACTTGGGTGCAGACCCCGAGTCGTTTCGATAAAAACCCGTGCCCTTAAATGTGACTCCTACTTGTCCAAACACTTTGCGCAATTCTCCGGCGCACTTTGGGCAAACCTCCAGGGCGGAATCACTCAGCTGTTGCTGAACATCAAACTGATGGTCGCACTTCTTGCACGCGTAGGAATAGGTAGGCATATGGCAATTTTAACGCGATGCGGCTAGCAGTTCCTCACACGTGCAAATAAAGTCAACGGGTCGGTCGTGAAGGTCTGTCGGTATGTCACCCAGGAACTCATCTGAGTGAACTAGGCCAACAACTGTTTTTGGTGAAAGTTTTGCGAGTTCCCGATCGTAATAGCCACGGCCGCGTCCTAGTCTTCGCCCACTTGCGTCTAGAGCCATGGCGGGAACCACTAGTAAATCCAAATCGTAAAGAAGCTCGGCCGGACCGACTGGCTCGTTCATGCCAAGCGGGTGGCGAACTTGATTCTCATCGAATAACACCCACTCCAGCTCGTCGCCAGATACGCGTGGAACGTAAAGTTTGATTGTCTCGTCTAATTGGCAATGCTTTAAAAAGAGGTTTGTGCTCGGCTCGTCGCCAAACGAAATGAAACAACCAATAGTTTTGGCCCGCTGTTCCCAAGCGAAATCAATTAGTTTCTGAGAGTGGCTGTGCCCGCAATCGTGCCCAAGCCTTCTGGAGTTTGAGATCCGGTTGCGTAACTCGTTTTTTTTAGACGCTATCGCTTCTTCACTCATGCGACTAATCTTGCCATCGTGCCACTAACTTTTCCGCTATCCCACGATGACGTCACGCTTCGGATTATTCGGATGCGTGATTGGAAGGCGATTGAAAAGATTCAGCTGGAGAACCGTGACTGGTTTCGACCATGGGAGGGAACGAATCCAACTGGACCGCTCAACCTGGACTTCCGGCAATCAATCCGATCCATGTTGCGCCAGCTCGCTGACGATTCAGCTTTGCCTTTCGTAATCGAATATGAAGGCGAGTTGGTTGGTCAACTAAATGTCTCGAACATTATTCACGGATCCGTAGAGAATGCCTACATCGGATACTGGATGCACCCCAACTTTGCTGGCCGAGGAATCATGCCAATCGCGGTAGCCCTGGCTACCGACTACGCATTCAAGATTGTCGGCCTGCATCGCGTTGAAATTGCGATCAGACCTGAGAACCTAGCCTCACTTCAAATCGTGCGGAAACTGGGTTTCCGCTACGAAGGGACCAAGCTTTCGTTTATCCACATCAATAACGATTGGCGCGACCACCATATTTTTGCTCTGACTAGTGACGAGGTAAGCAACGGTCTTCTGAAACGCTATTTGTCTGGCGAAGTTGGAAAAACTGTTTATCCGTTCGATTAAACACGCCCACCCAAATATCAGAAGTTCGGGCGAACATATATATCGTTGAAGTATGAACATAACTTCGGGTGGCCTGACTATCGCAATGAACCCGTCGCGAAACAAAGTTGAGGCTACATCGCGTGACCTCATTTCGGCAAAACTCGGTGATAAAGCAAGCCGCGCAATTAAGGCTCGCAGGGGCAGAACTCTTCTGGCAGCACTTGCCTTAGGTTCGCTTTCAATTTCGGTCTTATCATTTCTGGAATTTGCCACGGTGGGCAGCGGGCTTGCCCTAGGCATCGGCACAGGGCTTGCCTCGGTGGTCCTGATTTCACTGACTGTCCGAAATCACCGAAGGTATCAGACGCTCGTCCAGGACGCGGTTCGCCGCCCTATCGTGTTCTCGCGACCATCGATTGAAGTGAAGAGCTCGCCGTCGGAAACCGCCGCGACTGCCTGGCAACCGGCCGAGGTTCCAAAGCAGGGATTTTTGAAAACTGGCGCCATCGAAATCGTGAACTTGGCCGAGGTAGTCGAGCTTGATTCTCGACCAGAGACCAGTGAAACTTCTTCGCTAGACGAAATAATGCGCAGAAGACGACACATTGGATAAAAAAGCAATCCTTCGTTTCTAACACCGTTTACAAAAAGGTTCAGGTAACCTTTACTTGCAAGGACCCCCATACATCTAGGAGTTATTTTGGGCATCAAAGACAATTTCAAAAAGTTTTTTAAGAACAGCGAGAAGAATGCTAAAGACGTAGGCAAAGTTCTAAGCAACGTTGCCGAAGACGCTGTGGACTTAGCACAGGACGTTTCCAAGGACATCGGTCGTCAGGTTGCCAAGGGTAAGAAGGTTGCTGACAAGGCCATCAAGGACGGCGCAAAGTCTGTTGCCAAGACTGCTAACGCAGTTGCCAAGCAGGCGCCAAAAGTTGCGGCTAACGCTGGAACTGCAATCGCTAAGGCTGCCGGCGCAGTTGAATCAAAGGCCAACTCTGTTGCTAAGAAGCCTGCTGCTAAAAAGGCTGCACCTAAGGCTGCTAAAAAGGCTGCACCTAAGGCTGCTGCAAAGCCTGCTGCTAAGAAAGCTGCACCTAAGCCTGCCGCTAAGAAGCCTGCCGCTAAGAAGACAGCTCCAAAGAAGTAATTAGATCTAATCGAGAATCCCCGTCACTTAGTTGGCGGGGTTTTTCGTTACCCAAGTTGTGGCTGAGTCGAGCGTAGGGTGCTCGAACTTAAACCCGGAGGCCAACAACTTATCTGAAGTCATCTTTTGATTGCAGAGTAATAGTTCGTCGGCGCCTTCCCAAAATGCGAGCCTTAGTGCGAAGGCCGGCACTGGGATGATCGTGAGCCTTTGAAGTTTGTCGCCCAGGCTTCGAATCATTTGAGTGCAGGTTGCAGACTCAGGCGCGGTTAGGTTGAATGGTCCAGTAGCCGTCCTGGTTTCAATAAGGTGGATGATTGCCCTGGCTTCATCTGGAAGTGAAATCCACGCCCACCACTGTTTCCCCGAGCCCAGTGGTCCGGCAACACCTAGTTTGATTAGCGGAAGCAATCTTCCAAGGGCTCCAAGTTTGCGGCTGAGCACCATCGTAGTTCTGATCAGAACAACTCGAGTCTTTGCCTCTTTGGCTACCTCTTCCCAGCGCCAAGCGAGGTCGCTTAGGAAACCGGTTCCCTTTGGGGTCTCTTCGGTTGCGGTAATTTCCTTGGTGTCCCCGTAGAAACCGGATGCCGATCCAGAAACAAAAACTTGTGGGGGATTCTTGCACTCGTTGATTGCTTTGACCAGCATTCGAGTGGTTTCGATTCTGGAATCTATTAATTCTTTTTTGTACTTTTTTGTCCAGGGAAGCTTGCCGGTAGTTGCGCCGGCTAGATTCACAATTGCGTCCACAGTCTCAAGGTCTTGGCCTGAAACAACGGTTCCGCGCTTCCAGCGAACTACCGAGTGCCCCAGCGCTTCAAGTTGTGAAATAAGTTCGGTGCCAACAAGCCCGCTGCTACCGGTTACTAGTACCCTCATGACTATCCAAACTCATCCGGGTTCGGGCCCATGCGTAAACCTTCATCCAGCGTTGCAATTCGCTGCATCTGATCGGAAGACAGCTCAAAGTTGAACACATTGAAGTTCTCTTCTAGGCGGTTTCGGTGAGTGGTCTTTGGGATGACTAAATTTCCAAGTTGGAGCTGCCAACGGATGATTACCTGAGATACGGTTCGGTCGGTCTCTTCCGAAAGTTCTAGGAGAACTGGATTGTCGTTATTTCCAGCTCTGGCCAGTGGAGACCAGCTCTCGGTCAGAACCCCGTGTTTTGCGTTTGCCGCCCTAACCTCATGCTGCTGAAAGAAAGGATGAAGTTCAACCTGGTTTACTGTTGGCTTTACTTCGGAGTTTGCCATAAGGCGCTCGAGGTGTGAGGGGTGGAAATTGCTTACCCCAATGTTCTTCACCAGGCCGTCTGACAGAACTTTCTCAAAGGCCTTCCAGGTTTCAATGTAAAGATCCTGTGCCGGACTCGGCCAGTGGATTAGCAGTAGGTCGATGTAGCCAAGATCGAGACGGCTCAGCGATTCGTCGATAGCCTTCAAAGATTCTGTGTAGCCCTGACGATCGTTCCAAATTTTAGTGGTTACAAAGATATCTTCGCGGTCAATTCCCGATTCGCGAATGCCTTGCCCAACTTCTGCTTCGTTTCCGTAGAGGGCGGCGGTGTCGATTCTTCGATAACCAACTTCAACGGCCTCTCGCATGAGTCGAACTGCGTCTTCTTGGGCTACCTTGTATACGCCCAGTCCAAGCTGGTCGATTTTGTTGCCGTTGTTCATCGTAAGTTCCATAAAGGGACTAACTCCAAGGACCGAAGACAGTATTCCATTCTTCGATGATTCGTTCCTCGATTACTCCAGCAACTTCGAGCGGATCGCGATCAAGCAGCGCGCTCAGCTCTTCTTCGGAGGAGGCGCTAAAAACCAACAGCGCTGCAGCGCGATTGACCATCGGGCCGCTTACTAGAAGAATGCCCTCATCGAGCAATTCTTTGAGCCAAACTCTGTGCGGCGGACGGATTTGGTTGATTAGTTCTGGATCATCGATGTACTTATAAGTCACGGCATAAATGGCCATTAGTCGTCCTTGCGTTCGAGGGATGGATTGTATCTAACGGTTGCCAAGGCGAAAATGACCGCCAGTGCTGCCGACACCAGATTGATGTACCAAGCTGCCTCAGGGGCAAAGTTGTCGATCACAATACCTGCGATGGCCGCTCCACCCGCGAAACCTATTAGCTGTGCTGTGTTCGCCCAACCGTATGCCTCTGCACTGTCGGCCGTGCCGAACGAAACGGAAATCATGGAGGCCATTGTTGCGAAGGCTGGCGCAACTCCAATTCCAGCAACAAACCAGCAAAGTGTGATCCAAACCAAATCAGTTGGGTTCAGAAAAACGGCTCCGAAGCCAACCAGCACAATGCTCACAAACTTCAGTAGTGCCCACTTGGTTTTTGCTCTGTGTCCAAAACCAAAACCACCGATTAGTGAGCCGAGCGAGAGCGCGGCAATTACGATTCCAGATGCTGCAATACCAAGCACGGCAACTGTTCCCACTTCCGCTCCACCGAAACTTGCAACCAGGCTCATGTTGATTAGAACGTTAGCCAAAACAATCGGATGCTTGAGAATACCGCCCATGCGGCGTTTTGATTTCGGGACTGCCAACTTGGCTATTTCCGGGTTTCTAGCGAACAAAAATGTGCCAACGAATTGAACCAGAGCCATGAACACCACGGCACTGGCACTGTTGTAGGTCGCGGTAATCATGGTCGCCAGGACTGGACCGAAAACCCACAATAGCTCTTGCAAAGTGGCATCTAACGAGAAAAGGTAAGAGGTTTGCCTTGAAGCAATCAGGCTTGGGTAGACCGAACGGGCTACCTGCTGAATCGGTGGGGAAGTGAGGCCGACCAACAGGCACGCCAAGATTACCCAAATCGCAGGTCCACTGTAAAAGGCAATGAATATAAGGGTCACGGAACTAATCGATGCCACAATGCGAAGGACGCGGATGGTTCCCCATTTGCTCAGGCGCCTAGCCAAGAGCGGACCAGAAATGGCAGCTCCGATGGTTTCGGCTCCTAGAGCAATACCGGCGATCGTGTAGCTGTCGTACATCTGCTGTACATGGAGGATGATCGCCAGGCTCATCATGCCGAAAGCGAAACGTGCCAATAGTTGCGTTCCCATAACTCGGGCAACGCCTGGTCGAGAAAGAACTGAACTGTAACTTGGCATAATCCCTCTAGCCTACCTGTGGCTAAACCCAGGTCGGGAGCCACATGTGGCTTGCCCAGAACCAGAACGGTATTTCTAGCCCAAGGTATAGCGGCAGGAAGAACAGGTAGAGCAATAAGGCTACGACGGCTCCAATCGCCACCGTCTTAAGGAGTTTGTAGCGGTAAGCCATGAGGGTGATGGTTAGAAAAATCCACGGGGCAAAGGTGGCGCTATAGAACTGGAATGCAGTTCGTTCCGAGTAAATGATCCAAGGTAGGTAGCCGGCCACGTAGCCGCTGAAGACTAAAAGACTAAGTCGGTCGCGGTTGGTGGCAAACCACGAGAACAAGAAGCCCAGCGCCACGATTCCGCCCACCCAGAAAATCGGATTACCGAGCGGGTTGATCGCCACGACGTCGGAACCACTTTCTTCAAAGTAAAAAGATGTCGGACGCAACATTCCCAACCAGGACAGCGGGCTTGCCTCATAGGGGTGAGGTGTCTGCAGGGTGGAATGAAACTTGTACATCTGTTGGTGAAACTCGATGAAACTAGCGATTACATCGCCTTTTCGAAAGCCCCAGCCTTGGGTGAGGAACCAGCCGGTCCAGGTCACAAGGTAAAAAGTAAGTGCGACCGGCAAAGTTAGAACTGCGTAGGAGCGAGACAGAATGCTTTTCCAATGCCAACCGGCATGAATCATGTAGTAGGCCACAAACACGCCCAAGAAAATTAGAGCCGACCATTTGACTCCTGCCCCTAGGCCCAGCGTGATGGCCATGAGCGCCAGCCAAACCCACGGTTTCAAGGACGTAAGCGAGCGAAGCAAAAGATAAAAACCGAGTAGAACGAAGGTGGTCAGGATTCCGTCAAGGATGGCAGTCCTCGAGACCACGATGGCTTGACCATCAATCGCCAACATAAAGGCAGGCAACAAAGCCCAACGTTTTGAACCAATCAAGCGAAGAGCCGCGAGGTATATCAACCAGACGGCCAAGACACCGAAAAGCGCGGTAACAATTCTCCACCCAAACGGATTGGTAGGCCCAAAAACCTGCATACCCAGACCGATAAGCCACTTTCCAAGTGGTGCGTGAACTACAAACTGCGGTTCGTCGATTACGACGTCGAGGTTTCCGGAAACAAAATCGGTGTTAACACCCACTGGCCATTTACGCTCATGACCAAAGCGCCAGAGAGTATAGGAATCCTTTACGTAATAGGTTTCGTCAAACACCAGTTCTTTGGGTAGGTGTAAGTTCCAAAGCCTAGAGATGGATGCGATTAGAAGGATCAGGTGAATACCTGCTCTATCCCCAAGTTTGCGGAAAACCTCAACCAAACGCATAAAGCAATGCTATTTGGGAAAATAGAGAGTGATTATTCTCGCCGCAACACCCATCGGAAATTTATCCGATGCTAGCCCGCGCCTGATCGAGCATCTTTCCAAGGCTCGATTCATCGCCGCCGAGGACACCCGATCTACGTTGAAACTTGCGGGAATGTTGGGGGTCAAGCTTCAGGCGAAGATGTTTAGCCTGAACGAGCAGAACGAAGAAAGTCGTCTCGAACAATTGATTGCGCTAGCTGCAGACGAAGATCTGCTCGTGGTTAGTGACGCAGGAATGCCAACCGTGAGCGACCCTGGATTCCTACTGGTTCGTGCAGCGGTTGCCGCAGGCGTTGAAGTGGTTGTCATCCCTGGACCTTCTGCAGTCGTTTCGGCGCTCGCGGTGTCTGGTTTGCCGACCGACCGATTCACCTTCGAAGGCTTCCTACCCCGCAAGACTGGTGACCGCAGAAGATTGTTCGGTCAGCTGATTGCCGAACGGCGAACGATGGTTTTCTTCGAGGCGCCCCACCGAATCTTGGAATGTTTGGAAGACGCCAAGTCGGTATTCGGTTCAGAACGCCAAGCAACCGTTTCCCGAGAACTCACTAAGAAATTCGAGCAAACAGCGCGAGGAACACTGGCCGATCTTGTGGAGTGGGCAAAATCCGAACCCAAAGGTGAGATGGTTTTAGTTATCGCCGGCGCGCCTGAAGAATCTCTGGAGACCGGTGATTTGGTGTCCGAAGTACTTCGTCTAACCGCTAGCGGGCTCGGGCTCAAGCAGGCGGTAGCCGAAGTGGCCGGGCTTCACGGGGTATCCAAGAGCGAGCTATACCAAGCAAGCCTCGACTCTCGCAATTAAGATAGAAGAATGTCTAACGCCAAGGATCAGTCGTTCTATTCAACGACTCCCATCTTCTATGTAAACGATGCCCCTCACATCGGGCACGCTTACACCGAAGTTGCGACCGACGTGCTGACTCGCTGGCATGCCCAGCGTGGTGAACGTGCATTCATGCTTACAGGAAGCGACGAGCACGGCGAAAAGATTCTAAGAACGGCAGCCGCAAACAAAACCGATCCAAAGGATTGGGCCGACAAACTGGTCCACGACGCTTGGCTGCCATTGCTCGACACCATCGACATTCGCAATTCCGACTTCATCAGAACCACCGAGCCTCGCCACGAAAAGAATGTGCAGAAGTTTTTGCAGCATCTTTACGACAACGGATTCATTTACCAGGGCTCTTACGAGGGTAACTATTGTGTTGGTTGCGAGGAATACAAGACCGAAGCCGACCTACTAGAAGGTGAAGGTGCGTTCGAAGGCCAGCCGGTTTGTGCCATTCACTCTAAGCCGGTCGAGAAACTCAAAGAGACCAACTACTTTTTCAAGCTCAGCGAGTTCCAGGAACCTCTTCTTGACTTGTACACCCGTCAGCCAGAGTTCGTAGCTCCAGATTCGGCTCGAAACGAAGTTGTATCCTTTGTTCGTCGTGGCCTTGAAGATCTTTCAATCTCACGCTCCAAAGAAAAGTTCGACTGGGGAATCGACATTCCTTGGGACAACAGCCACATCACCTATGTTTGGTTCGATGCGCTGCTCAACTACATCACAGCAATTGGCTACGGTGAAGACGAGGCGAAGTTCCAAGAGCTTTGGCCAGCCAGCCTTCAGGTGGTTGGTAAAGACATTCTCCGCTTCCACGCGGTAATTTGGCCAGCCATGTTAATGGCCGCTGGTCTGCCAACACCGAAACAGGTTTTCGGCCATGGCTGGTTGCTGGTCGGTGGCGAAAAGATGTCGAAGTCGAAGTTGACCGGTATCGCTCCGAGTCAAATCACCGACACCTTCGGGTCCGATGCTTTCCGCTACTACTTCATGAAGGCCATCGCTTTCGGCCAAGACGGTTCGTTCTCTTGGGAAGACCTCTCGGCCAGATACCAAGCCGAGCTTGCCAACGGCTTCGGCAACTTGGCTTCGCGCGTGCTGGCGATGGTTGCAAAGTACTTCGACGGAGAAATACCGACACCAGGCGACTACAACGACGTCGATCAAAACATCATCGAGATTGCTCGGAAAGCTACCGAGGAAGCCGAAGCGGCGATTGACCGCGTGGCTATTCAGGATGCGATTAGCAGCGTCTGGACTTTGGTCGACGCTTTGAACAACTACATCACCGTCTCCGAACCATGGGTCCTTGCCAAGAGCGAGGAAACCCGTGATCGCCTGGCAACCGTGCTCTACGTTTGCTCCGAAGGATTAAGAGTGCTCTCGATTCAGTTGGCTCCAGTGATGCCGAAAGCAACCGCAAAACTTTGGGCAGCGGTAACTGGCTCAACGCAAGGCTCACTCGACGATGCTCCAATGGAGTCGGCGGCAGTGTGGGGCGTACTTACTCCGGGCACTAAAACCTCTGAGTTAGAGCCGCTGTTCCCTCGCATCGAAGCCGAAGGTAATTAGTGTCCTACCCGCCACTTCCGGAAGGGCTAGAGGTTGCCACCTACGACAACCACACGCATCTCGACATCGCCTATGGGGATGAAGCACTTAGCATCGAGCAGCAACTTGCCAAAGCCGCTTCGGTTGGCATTAAGGGTGTGGTTCAGGTTGGTGTGACGCTGGAGACCAGCAAGTGGTCGGCAGAGTTGGCTGCGAAAGAACCTAGAGTTCTCGCCGCCGTGGCAATTCACCCAAACGAAGCCCCCGAATACGGCAGCGTGGAAAAACTTGATGAAGCCATCGCGGAAATAGCCGAACTGGCAACCCAACCGCGCGTTCGAGCCATCGGCGAAACGGGACTCGACTTTTTCAGGACTCAGGGTGAAAACGAACTCGCTTTGCAGCTCCACTCTTTTGAACAGCACATTCGAATTGCCAAGGAAAATAACCTGGCCCTAATGATTCACGATCGTGATGCCCACGACGACGTCGTCAAGACTTTGAAACGGGTTGGGGCTCCAGAGAAGGTTGTATTCCACTGCTACTCGGGTGATGTTGATTTGGCAAAGATTTGCAGTGATAACGGCTGGTACATGTCGTTTGCCGGCAACATCACCATAAAGCGCAATGAACACCTCAGGAACTCGCTTGCGTTGGCCCCGAAGGAACTGATTCTGGTTGAAACCGACGCCCCTTTTCTCACGCCGGAGCCATTCCGCGGCCGCCCGAACGCCAGCTACCTGGTGCCAATCACGGTTCGAAAGATGGCCGAGGTTCGAGGCGTTGACGCCAACGAGCTAGCTGGCCAATTGACGCAAAACACCGAAAACGTCTACGGGACGTGGAATTAATGGTTGAACTTCTAGGAGGAGCCGACATCCGCCAGCTGGCGGATTCGCTCGGCGTTGTGCCGACTAAGAAACTAGGGCAAAACTTTGTCACCGACCCAAACACCATTCGAAAGATTGTGGCATCCGCAAAACTGGCCCCAACCGAAACCGTCGTGGAAATTGGTCCCGGGTTGGGATCGCTGACCCTCGGGTTGTTAGAGGTTGCAGAGCATGTGATCTCGGTGGAGATTGATGCCAAGATGGCGAGTGCCATCGAGGCTACAGTTGCCAAGCGCGCGGTGGGGAAGAAGTTCTCGCTCGTGACCCAGGACGCCATGAAGGTAACCAAGCTTCCAGCCGACCCGACCGCCTTAGTTGCCAACCTGCCATACAACATTTCCGTGCCGGTGCTACTTCACTTCATCGAAACTTTTCCAACGCTCAAACACGGTTTGGTTTTGGTTCAATCAGAGGTCGCTCACCGTCTTGCTGCCAAACCGGGCAGCAAGGTTTATGGAGGTCCAAGCGTGAAACTGGCTTGGTGGGCCGATACCAACTTGGCCGGCAATGTCAGCCGCAGTATTTTTTGGCCGATTCCCAATGTCGACTCGTCGTTGGTTTACTTCGCAAAGCGTGCGAAGCCCATGGGATCGGAAGATTTGCGAGTCAAAACTTTTGCACTCGTGGATGCAGCGTTTTCCCAACGACGCAAAACCCTGCGCCAAGCTCTTGCCGAGTTTGCTGGTTCTCCGGCCCAGGCCGAAGCGCTTCTAGTCAAAGCAGGAATTAGCCCGCAGCTTCGTGGCGAACAATTAGACATCAACGATTTCCTGAAGTTGGCGGAAGCCGTCTCATGACTTCAATCGGAAGAAACAAGGACATCATTTCACTTGACCTTGAGTTTTTGGCAGAGGCGGAAACGTCCAGGTTGTTTTCAATAATCAACGACATGGCTCAGTGGCCGGACGAACTGGAACCAAGGCTTCTAAAGAGCCAACCAAACCGCAAAGTGGTCGCCGGCTTACCGGACTTCAGCCGACCAGAGTTTTTGATTTCGGCAATTGAAAACGGTTCTCGTGTGGAACTGCTTCACGACCTAATTAAAACCGAAGAAGACAAGAAGCGTTATCGCAAAATCTGGAAAGCCTGGTTCAAGCAAGTTGTAAAGCGAGTGTCAATATGATTCGCGCCAGCGCTCCAGGCAAAGTCAACCTTTACTTTGCGGTTGGACCAAAACTTCCAAACGGATACCACGAGGTTTGTAGCGTCTACCTCGCCCTGAACCTGCGAGAGGTTGTTGGAGTTGAGTATTCCAACGAACTCTCAATCTCAGTCGGTGGCGACCTCTCAGCCCAGCAACTTTCCGGCGTGCCAACCGATTCCCGAAACTTAGTTGTCGCGGCAGCCCGACTGGTTACCGAGAAATCGCTCGCATTTGAAATCACGAAAAGGGTTCCGGTAGCCGGCGGCATGGGCGGGGGTTCTGCAGATGCGGCGGCGTCTTTACTGGCAACTCAAACCCTAACCGGCTCGGGCCCTTCTGCTGATCCCGTGACCCTCGGGGCTGACGTTCCTTTCGCCCTGATGGGCGGGGTTGCTTTGGGCGTGGGAGTGGGAGAGAAACTTACCCAGCTCGAAATGAATTGCGAGTTGCCGGTGGTCTTGATCACCAACGCCGGCGGACTATCAACTCCAGCCGTATATCAGCGCCTCGATGAGCTTCGAGCCAAAGACAATCTTGCTCCAGAATTCACGCCGCCGATTCCGGAGGAACTAATCGCCGCCTTGCGTATTGGCGATGTCGCGGCTATCGCACGCCTTGCTCACAACGACTTACAGCGAGCTGCCTTAGACCTAAACCCAGAATTGCAAGATACTCTCGATCGAGCCAAAGCTGCGGGAGCCCTAACTGCTTTGGTGAGCGGTTCCGGGCCTACCATTTTTGCGATAGCTGAAAGCCGAGAGACCGCGAACAAGATTGCCAAGCAATTCGGTTCGGCAGCCTTGGTAACATCTGGCCCGGCAGCCGGCGCTCGGTTGGAAAACTAGTGGCACATTTACTCGGAGCCGAGACCATAAGTCTCGAGTTTCCAACCAAGACGGTTTTTGATTCGGTGACGGTAGGGGTCAATGACGGCGATCGCATCGGGGTCGTCGGTCGTAACGGCGATGGAAAGTCGACCCTGCTCAAACTTTTGGACAAGACCTTGGAGCCAGACTCAGGTCGAGTTACCCACCGCGGCCAACTTCGCGTTGGAGTGCTCACGCAAGTTGACACCTTTTCTTCCGACCTTGCCATCGGAGAGGCGGTGGTAGGGCATCGACCAGAACACGAGTGGGCTGGAGATCCGAAGGTTCGAGACGTCTTAGTCGGATTGCTCGGAGATCTCGATTGGTCGAAGACGATTGGAGAGCTGTCTGGCGGTCAGCGCCGAAGAGTGGCTCTCGCAGCTCTGCTGGTTCAAGACTTCGACGTGGTGATGCTCGACGAGCCTACTAACCACCTAGACGTTGAGGGCGTGGCTTGGTTGGCTAACCACCTAAACAATCGATGGTCGGCTAATCAGGGAGGATTACTTGTGGTCACCCACGACCGCTGGTTCCTGGACGCGGTTTGCAACTACACCTGGGAAGTTCACGATGGAATCATCGAACCTTTCGAAGGTGGCTACGCCGCCTACATCTTGCAGAGGGTAGAGCGTGACCGCAGTGCGGCAGCTTCCGAGTCCAGAAGGCAGAATCTTCTGCGTAAAGAACTAGCCTGGCTTCGTCGTGGTGCTCCGGCTCGAACCTCCAAGCCGAAGTTTCGAATGGACGCTGCTGCCGAGCTGATTTCGAACGAACCGAACCCGCGTGACTCGGTAGCCCTCAGCAAGTTGGCAACCACTCGATTGGGTAAAGACGTTCTAGATGTTGAAGACCTCAGTTACGAAATTGCCGGCAGGTCGCTGCTCAAGAACATCACCTGGCGTCTCGGTCCCGGTGACCGCTTCGGCTTGGTCGGGCTCAATGGAGCTGGTAAAACTACCCTGCTCAAGCTTTTGACCGGCGAACTAAAACCGACTCAAGGTCGGGTGAAAACTGGAAAGACTGTCCAAGTTGCGGTGCTAACTCAGGACGTTCGTGAACTCGACGAATTCGCCGATGAACGAATCCATGAACTAATTGCTCGAGAGAAGTCCTACTTTGTTGTGGACAAGCAGGAAGTTTCAACCAGCCAACTGGTTGAGCAACTTGGTTTCACCAAGGCCCAGTTGCAAACCCCGATTGGCGAACTTTCGGGCGGTCAGCGCAGACGGTTACAGTTCCTGCGATTGCTATTTGGCGAGCCGAATGTTTTGATTCTGGACGAACCAACTAACGATCTCGACACCGACATCTTGACCGCCATGGAACACCTACTCGATAGTTGGCCAGGAACCCTCATAGTGGTGAGTCACGACCGCTACCTTTTGGAACGAGTTACCGACCACCAATACGCCCTGCTCGGTGATGGAAGTCTTCGTCACCTAACCGGCGGAATCGAGCAATACCTGCAATTGAGGGCCGCCAGCTTGGGTTCGAAGGTGGAAGTTAAGGCCCCAACCCTATCCGTTGAAGAAACCAAGATATCCGGTGCAGCCCTTCGCGACGCCGAAAAGAACCTTTCGCGCATTGAACGCGCCCTCGAAAAACTGGCGTCCGAAGAGGTCAAGCTGCACGGTCAAATGGCCGAGCACGACCAAGGAGATTTCGAAGGTTTGACCAAACTGATGAATTTGCAGCAAGAACTGAACCAAAAAAGAGAAGAATTAGAGGTCGAGTGGCTCGAAACATCCGAATCCATCGGCTAGTTTCTGGCAAACTATAGGAGCAACCCTTTTGGGGTCGCGGTCCGCTCTAGTGTAATGGCAGCACGGCGCTCTTTGGAGGCGTTCGGTATAGGTTCGAATCCTATGGGCGGAGCGTAAGGAGAGTGCATGAGCAACCAGAAATTTGCGGTCATTATTTTGGCTGCCGGTGCCGGCACTCGCATGCGCTCCAAAACCCCAAAGATCATGCACGATTTAGCTGGTTTGCCGCTACTGGGCCACGCGCTATCAACAGCAACCGCACTCGGCGCCGAGCACGTTATTCCAGTGGTTCGTCACGAACGTGAGTTGATTGCCAGCTACATTTCAACTTTTTATCCCACCGCTACCATTTCCGACCAGGACGAAATTCCGGGAACTGGACGCGCGGTTGAATGTGCCTTGGAAAAACTACCTGAAGATTTTTCGGGAACCGTCGTTGTTACCAGTGCAGATGTTCCACTTCTCGATGTTGCCACCATACAACTAATGGTGGAAAGCCACATTGCCGGAGGCTATTCGGCAACGGTCCTGTCTGCCGAGCTTTCAGACCCAACGGGTTATGGTCGCATCGTCCGTAACCAATCCGGCGAGTTTGAGGCAATCGTTGAACACCGCGACGCCTCGGACGACCATCACTCGATTTCGGAAGTGAACGCTGGAGTGTATGTCTTCGATGCACGTTCACTGCGCGAGAAGTTGTCATCAATTGGAATGGAAAACGCGCAGCGCGAAAAGTATCTGACCGACATCGTGGTGGCCCAGCGACTTGCTGGCAACAAAGTGCAAGCTCTAACCGTGAACGACAACTGGCTCATAGCCGGAGTCAACGATCGAGTTCAGCTCGGTGAAGTTGCTGCCGAACTAAACCGTCGCCTTTGCGCGGCATGGCAGCGAGCCGGCGTGACCATCGTGGATCCAACTAGCACCTGGCTTGACGTAACCGTTTCACTTGCAGAAGACGTAACCCTCCTGCCAGGCACAATACTTAGGGGATTCACCGCAATCGGGGCTGGTTCAACCATTGGTCCAGAAGTTCAAATGACCGACAGTCAGGTTGGCGAAAACGCCACCGTGGTGAAGGCTCATGTAACTGGTTCAAAAATCGGCGACGGGGCCAGTGTTGGACCATTCGCTTACCTGCGACCAGGAACCGAATTGGGTAACGATGGCAAAA
>JBFYOM010000001.1:0-61453 GCA_041303805.1 Micrococcales bacterium | reverse complement strand
CGCGGTAAAGCCGCCACTTTTTCTCCTGTCTGGGCCAACCCAGGCAGGGCAGGCCATTAAAGCTTTTGGGTACTCATTTCGAGTTACTCATTTTTTGCCATCATCGCTTCTGCCTGTTCTATCGCTAAGGCTAGAACCGTTTCGTCTGCCTTGAACTGCTGCTTTAGTGCTCGACCAAAGGCCTTGCGGTTTAGCGCTAGTTCTAAACATTTTGTCTTCGCATGTAACCAAGCACCGCGGCCCGGAAGTTTTTTGCCTTCATCGATGGTGAGTTCGGAATTTACCAAAACCACACGAATCAGAGTCTTTCGGGTGCCGAGCGTTTTACAGCCAACACAGGTTCTAACTTGTTCCATCCTAACCTGCTTACCTGACTTGGTCTAGGGCTATTCGCCGTCCAGGATGCTTTCTGGCTGAATATCAATCTTCGCGCCGGTCAAATCGGCGGCAAGTTTGGCGTTTTGACCCTCTTTGCCGATCGCCAGCGAAAGTTGATAATCGGGAACCAGTGCGCGCACGTGAACTCGACCGTCTGGGTCTTTCGAAGGAATCGTGAAGGTTGCCGAGATCTTTGCTGGCGACAATGCAGAAGCTACAAACTTCTTTATGTCTTCGTCGTAGTCAACGATATCAATCTTCTCTTCGTTCAACTCAGCTGAAACTGCACGAACGCGAGCTCCCAGTGGTCCGATGCAAGCACCCTTCGCATTTAGACCAGCAACTGTCGACTTGACTGCAATCTTGGTTCGGTGGCCGGCCTCGCGAGCGACCTGCATGATCTCAACCTGACCCGAGGCAATTTCTGGAACCTCAAGGGCGAAAAGTTTGCGAACTAACATCTTGTGACGGCGCGATACCGTAATCATTGCGCCACCGCGGGAGCCTTTGTCGACCTTGGTGATGATCACGCGAATTCGCTTGCCGTGGGTGTAGTCCTCGCCAACCACCTGCTCCTCGGGAGGTAGCAAAGCCTCGAGAGAACCTAGGTCAACGTGAATCATGTAAGGTCGAGGTCCCTGCTGAATGGTTCCAATGACGACGTCGCCGACCTTGCCGCTGAATTCGCCGAGCAGGTTTTCGTCGTTGATGGCGCGAAGGCGCTGCATGATGACCTGCTTGGCCGATGAAGCTGCAATTCGTCCGAAGTTGTCTGGCGTGACATCGCGCTCGTCGCCAACTGGCTGGTTAGCTTCGTCCTTATCGCGGGTGTAAATCTTGACCACGCCGGTTTGCTTGTCTAGCACCGCGCGAGTGAAATCTGCTTCGTCGCGCTTTAGGTGAATGTCTTCGGAACGGTAATAGGCAGCGAGAATCGCTGCTTCGATGATCTCCACGAGTTCGGTGAAAGCGATGCCGCGGTCACTCTCGATGGTTTTCAAGACTCTTAGGTCGATGTCCATCGTGTGTCTCCTAGTGCGTGTATTTAGATTTGTTGTAATGCCGAGTTTAGCGGCACACTGACCCGTTCGCCGCTTCGACGATTCCAAACATCAACTTCACCATTGGCAATGCCGCGTCCGCAGATGATGATATTCGGAACACCAATCAGTTCCGCGTCACCAAACTTCACACCAGGGCTGACCTTCTGGCGGTCATCCAGAATCACGGTTTTGCCAGCGGCTTCGAACTCTGCAGCCAGTTTTTCGGCAGCTTCATAAACTTCCGTTTCCTTGCCGGCAGCCACAATGTAGACGTCCGCGGGTGAGACCGATTCAGGCCAGATCAGGCCCTTATCGTCGTGGTTGGCTTCCGCCAAGACCGCGACCAAACGAGTAACACCGATTCCGTAAGAACCCATGGTCACAGTGACCAGCTTGCCGTTTTCATCGAGAACCTTGAGCTCCAGGCTTTCCGCATACTTTCGGCCGAGTTGGAACACGTGACCGATTTCGATTCCTCGAGCAAGTTCAAGCGGACCGGATCCGTCTGGAGCAGGGTCACCGGCACGAACCTCGGCGATGTCCTTGATACCGTCGGCTTCAAAGTCACGACCGTAGACCAGGTTGAAGACATGCTTACCTTCAACGTTTGCGCCGGTCACCCAAGAAGTTCCAGGGACCACACGAGGGTCAACGTAGTACTTGATGTTGGCAAATCCGCCAGCCTTTGGCCCAATGTAGCCCTTGATTAACTCTGGGTGCTTCTTGAAATCTTCTTCGGTAGCCTGTTCGACCTCGTTTGGCGAGAAGGCCGATTCCGCGCGCTTCGCATCGACCTCACGGTCGCCTGGAATGCCAACCATGACCAATGAGCGCTTGCCCTCTGGTGAAACCAATGCCATGACGACATTTTTGAGCGTATCTGCTGCAGAAATACCAGCAGCGGCAGCCAGGGTTGCAATTGTTGGAGAATTCGGAGTGTCACGAACCTCAGCCACAGGCAGGCCGTCAATAGAACGAGCCTCTGGAGCAGGAGTCTGAACCGCTTCAATGTTCGCAGCGTAACCGCCAGGTGAGCGCACGAATGTGTCTTCACCGATTGGGCTAGGGCTCAGGAACTCTTCGGAAGCGGAACCGCCCATAGCCCCGGCATCGGCCTTTACGATCACGTATTCAACGCCGAGCCGAGTGAAAATGCGCTCGTAGGCATCGCGCTGAGCTTGGTAAGACTTGGCAAGACCTTCGTCATCGATGTCGAACGAATAGGCATCCTTCATCACGAATTCGCGACCACGAAGTAGACCTCCACGAGCGCGAGCCTCGTCGCGGTATTTGTTCTGAATTTGGTAAAGGCAAACCGGCAGGTCTTTGTAGCTGGTGTAAAGGTCTTTCACCAGAAGGGTGAACATCTCTTCGTGGGTTGGAGCAAGCAGGTAGTCGTTCTTACGGCGGTCTTGCAAACGGAACAGGTTATCGCCGTATTCGGTCCAGCGACCGGTGACCTCAAACGGTTCACGTGGCAAGAGCGCAGGGAAGAAAACTTCTTGAGCGCCAGCGGCTGCCATCTCCTCGCGAACGATCTTTTCAATCTTTGCCTTCACAGCGAGGCCAAGCGGAAGCCAGGTGTAGATGCCGGCGGCGGCTCTGCGAACATAACCTGCGCGAAGCAGCAGTTTGTGGCTCTCGACCTCAGCGTCGGCTGGGTCTTCGCGCAAAGTGCGCAGGAACAGGCTGGAAAGTCTGATAGGCATAAGCCAACTTTACTTCTTGGCTACAACAACCTGTGGCGAACCAACCAAAGTCGGGTCCATTTCGGCAGCCAAACGATTAGCTTCCTCAATCAGGGTTGCCACGATTTCGCTCTCAGGAACAGTCTTGATGACTTCACCCTTCACGAAAATCTGACCCTTGCCGTTACCAGAAGCAACTCCAAGATCGGCTTCGCGAGCCTCACCAGGACCGTTAACAACACAACCCATGACTGCCACTCGAAGTGGCACGGTCATCTTTTCAAGACCCTTGGTTACGTCGTTGGCCAAGGTGTAAACGTCCACCTGAGCACGACCACAGCTTGGGCACGAAACAATTTCAAGCTTGCGAGGGCGAAGGTTTAGAGATTCCAGAATCTGCGAACCAACCTTGATTTCCTCAACTGGTGGAGCGGAAAGTGAAACACGGATGGTGTCGCCGATACCCTTTGAAAGAAGAGCACCAAACGCAACCGAAGACTTGATGGTCCCTTGGAACGCTGGCCCAGCCTCGGTAACTCCAAGGTGCAGTGGCCAGTCTCCGCGTTCCGAAAGCATCTCGTAAGCCTTCACCATGACAACAGGGTCATTGTGCTTTACGGAAATCTTGAAATCGTGGAAGTCGTGCTCTTCGAAAAGTGATGCTTCCCAAACTGCCGACTCAACCAGAGCCTCAGGGGTGGCCTTGCCATACTTCTCAAGCAGGCGTGGGTCTAGCGAACCGGCGTTCACGCCGATACGAATCGAAACGCCGGCGTCCTTGGCAGCCTTGGCGATTGCGCCTACTTGGTCGTCAAACTGGCGAATATTGCCTGGGTTTACTCGAACCGCGCCACAACCAGCATCAATGGCCTGGAAAACATACTTTGGCTGGAAGTGAATGTCGGCGATCACCGGAATCTGCGACTTCCTCGCGATTAGATGAAGACGGTCTGCGTCGTCCTGGGATGGAACTGCCACACGAACGATGTCACAACCAGACGCGGTGAGCTCGGCAATCTGTTGCAGTGTGGCGTTGACGTCCGTGGTTGGAGTGGTACACATCGACTGAACCGAAATCGGAGCATCCCCACCGACCGCAACTTTTCCAACCATAATCTGGCGGGTTTTGCGACGCGGGGTTAGAACTGGTGGTGGGCTTTTAGGTAGTCCTAGATTGACTGCAGGCATAGTTCAAGCATAACCGCGGGCTAGAAGGAAATTGGGTTGAAGATGTCTGCCAAAATCATCAGAAGACCTGCGGCAAGTAGAACCAGGAACATTACTTGCGCAACCGGTGCCATAAGTGCCGTGTCGACTGGGCCAGGGTCTTTCTTACCAAGCAATCGGTAGGCGCCACGCTTTAGATATTCGTAGACACCGCCCGCAACATGACCGCCATCCAGTGGAGGCAGTGGAATCATGTTGAAGGCGAACAAGGCCAAGTTCAACGAGCCGAGCAGCATCAGGGTGGAGAAAGTTTTGTCTAGACCGTCACCCTCGGACGATGTCACTTGACCGGCAACCTGACCGATTCCGACAACGGAAATTGCCGAATCGATTGAGCGATCCTGGCCAGTCACTGTTGCGTAAAGAGCGGAGTAAACCTGTTGCGGGAATTGAGCGATAAACCCGAAAGTTTGCTCGGTCGCTGACCAGCCGTAGGCGATGGATTCACCCAGCCCTAGCTGAACCCTCGTGAATTCCATTCGAACGCCAACATACGGGCGAACCTGAGAAACCGTCTCTCCGGTCGACTGGTCCAGCGTCGGAAGTGCAGCCTCGACGGCCAAAATGTTGAGCGTCTTTTGTGTTCCATCACGGTCAACCACAACCTTGTGAGAAACCAGCGGTTTGGCGGTGAGTGCTTCTAACACCGGCGCGGCGGTGCTAACCGCGACTCCGTCCACGCTCAAAATAACGTCGCCATTTTGCAAGCCAGCCAAAACGGCAGGGGTGCGGATCGAGTCCGCGGTGCAAGAGTCTTCTGTGTTGATCATTTGCTCTTGGCACTCAATGACTGCCTCAACCCTGGTTCCCTGAGTCCAGGTGCCGATTCCAGACAGAGCAACGGCAATCAGCAGGATGCCTAGGATCAGATTTACAGTAGGGCCACCGAGCATGATGATGATGCGCTGCCAGGCTGGTTTGGAGTAAAGGGTTCTGACTTCATCTCCGGGTTCCATGTGCTCGGAATGTGCTTCACGCGATTGGGCGATTACTCCCCCGAACTTGCGCTTCTCGTCGGGTTTGTTCGGGTTGGCTGGTGGAAACATTCCAATCATGGTGATGAAACCACCCAGTGGAATGGCGCGAATCGAATATTCGGTTTCACCAACCTTCTTGGCGAACAACTTTGGACCGAAGCCAACGGCCCAGTGTGGAACCTTTACGCCGAAAAGCTTGGCTGGAATAAGGTGCCCAAACTCGTGCAGGCCAATGGAAATGGCCAGACCGATAATCATGATCAGGATACCGAGAATGTAGAGAAGAATTTCGTTCACCTAAATCAACCTAGCGATAGATTCTGACAGTTTGCTTAGCATGCCTTGGCCATCTGGCCTTGAGCGCGATCGCGAGCCCAAACTTCGGCGGCGAGAACTGATTCAAGAGTTAGTTCCTCAGGGGCGTCGTGGGAATCAACAACGCGTTCAATCACTTCGACGATTTGGGTGAAGAAGATTTTTCCCGCGTGGAAAGCTTCTACCGCTTCTTCGTTAGCAGCGTTGTAAACAGCAGGGAATGTTGAACCTAGTTTTGCCACTCGCCTAGCCAATGCAACCGCCTTGAAGACCGATTCGTCCAGCGGTTCAAAGGTCCAGGTTGCAGCTTTAGTCCAGTCGCAGGCCGGCGCAACATTTGGCACCCGGTCTGGCCAACTCATTCCAAGTGCAATCGGCAGTTTCATGTTGGGAGGTGAAGCCTGGGCGATTACCGAACCATCCACGAACTCAACCATCGAGTGCACGACCGACTGAGCGTGAACGGTGACTTCGATGTCGTCGATGGGAACTCCAAAGAGCAGGTGGGCTTCGATTAGTTCCAAACCCTTGTTCACCATGGTGGCCGAATTGGTGGTAACCACCTTGCCCATCACCCAAGTTGGGTGAGCCAAGGCTTGCTCGGGTGTCACCGAGTGAAGTTGCTCCAAAGACCAACCGCGGAACGGGCCACCAGACGCGGTGAGAATCAGTTTGCGCACCTCGATTGGTGCCCCAGCTAGCAACGCCTGAGCAATCGCCGAGTGCTCGCTGTCGACTGGAACAATTTGACCGGGTTTGGCCAAAGAGGTGACTAGGGAACCGCCAACGATCAGCGATTCCTTATTGGCCAAGGCAAGAATCTTGCCCGAACGAAGGGTTTCGATGGTGGCTGCTAATCCAATTGATCCGGTGATTCCATTCACCACGACGTCGGCGTCGACGTTTCTCACCAATTCCGTGGCGGCTTCGGCCCCGAGCACACATACCTCAGGACCTAACCCAAACTCCAACCGCTGCTCTTCCATGAGAGAAGCGTTGGTTCCAGCCGCCAAACCAACCACCTGAAACAGGTGTGGATTTTCGGAAATTACCTCGAGGGCCTGGGTTCCAATCGAACCCGTACTACCCAACACAATGATGCGACGCATTTACCAATCTTCGCACCAAACTCTCATAGTTGCGGGGCTAGACTAGTGCTTATGAGTGAAGCCACCGTTCGTAAATTGGTAACCGCAATCCCAGGCCCTAAGTCTCAGGCCCTCCATCACAACCGCCTCCAACACGTTTCTGCTGGTGTTGGCGCTGCCTTGCCGGTCTACATTGACCACGCGCATGGAGCGATTCTCACCGATGTTGATGGCAACCAGTTCATCGATATGGGTTCTGGCATCGGCGTAGTGACCATTGGCCACACCAACGAAGGTGTTGTGAAGGCAGTGCAGGAACAGGTTGCGAAACTTACCCACACGCTCTTCACCGTGACCCCTTATCAGCCATACGTTCGCGTTTGTGAACTGCTAAACAAGCACACCCCGGGAAACTTCGCCAAAAAGTCAGCGCTGTTCAACTCGGGAGCCGAAGCCGTTGAAAACGCTGTGAAGTTTGCTCGCAAGTTCACCCGCAAGAGCGAAATCGTCGTCTTTGACCACGGTTACCACGGGCGAACCAACCTGACCATGGCTATGAACTTCAAGGCCATGCCTTACAACGCTGGGTTCGGTCCGCTAGCAGGCAGCGTTCACCACGTAGCAATGTCTTACCCATACCGTGACCCTGAGGGTATGACCGGTCAGGAAGCTGCTAACCGGGCAATCACCTATATCGAAAAGCGCGTTGGCGCAGAAGATCTAGCCGCCATCGTTATCGAGCCGATTCAGGGTGAGGGTGGCTTCATCGTGCCAGCACCTGGCTTTCTCACCGCTCTGCAAACTTGGGCTCGCGCCAACAACGTGCTAATCGTTGCCGATGAAGTTCAGTCTGGAATCGCCAGGACCGGTCGATGGTTTGCCAGCTTCTACGAACCAGGCTTCGAACCAGACCTAATCACAATCGCCAAGGGAATTGCCGGCGGTATGCCAATCTCGGCCGTCACCGGTCGCGCGGATGTAATGGACGCAGCTCACGCTGGTGGAATCGGTGGCACCTACGGTGGTAACCCAGTCGCCGCTGCCGCTGCAGTTGCCGTTCTTGAACAACTTGAAGATGGCAAGGTGTTTGGCCGTGCAATGGAAGTTGAAGCATTCATGCTTCCACGCCTTCTAGAGCTTCAGCAGCGTCACCCAATCATCGGTGATGTTCGTGGTCGCGGTGCGATGTTGGCCATCGAACTTGTAGAGGTTGGAACCAAGAACCCAAACGCAGCAGCGGTAAACAAGGTTGTTCAGTATTGCCACCAAAATGGCGTGCTAGTTCTGAACGCTGGAACCCACGGAAACGTAATTCGCTTCCTACCGCCACTGGCAATCACCGACGAGCAGTTGACGGATGCCCTAAACATCTTGGATGAAGCACTAGCTCACGCTAAGTAAAACTAGACAAAAAATTGGTGCCCGCTGGTTTTCCGGCGGGCACTAACTTTTGGTCAAACCTATTTCTTCAGAAGCCGCTTGCGCTTGATAGCGCCATTGATCTGGGTAACCAGAACAATCACAATCGCGGCGATAAATACTGCGGATGCGATTACGTTTGCTTCTGCAGGCACACCACGGGCAGCAGCAACATAGACATACTTCGGGAAGGTGTCTACCGAACCAGAGTTGAAGTAGGTGATGATGAAGTCGTCGAAGCTCAGGCTAAACGAGAGCAGCGCTGCCGAGATGATTCCAGGAAGAAGTAGAGGGAAAGTTATCTTCCAGAAGACCTGATTTGGGTTTGCATACAGGTCTCGGCCGGCTTCTTCAAGCACTGGGTCGAGAGTCTGAACACGAGCCTTAACGGTCACAACCACGAAGGATAGACAGAAGACCACGTGAGCGATAATCACGGTTGTCATGCCCGCACCAACACCAGCGTTAAAGAAGAGAGCAGCGAGACCGGCACCCAGAACAATCTCAGGGGTTGCCATCGGTAGGAACAGAGCCAGGTTGACCATGGCGCGAGACTTGAACTTGTAGCGCACCAAACCGATTGCAAGCGCGGTTCCCAACACTGTCGCGATGAATGTGGAAACTACTCCGATGAAGATGGAGTTACCTAGAGCTTCACAAACTTCAGGCTTGGAACAAACACCCAACCACTTGTCGAAGGTGAATCCCTGCCACTGAGTGTTCGTGCGCTGTTTGGAGTCGTTGAAAGAAAAGATGATCGTGTAAACGATAGGAATAAGCATGAAAACCATTGCAAGCAGCGCATAGGTTGGAAGGCCAAGACGGGCCAACGAGAAACGTTTCATAGTAGGTCATCCGTTCCAGCTCGGCGAACGTATACAGCAACCAACACCACGATGACGGCCATCAGCATCACGCTTAGCGCCGAGGCCAACGGGTAGTTCAGCGTGCTGAGAAAGTTGGAGTCAACCATGGTTCCAATCATCGAAGTCTTCGAAGACCCTAAGAAGTTTTGGCTGGCGTTCACGTAGTCACCCGAGATCGGGATGAACACCAGAAGGGTTCCAGATATTACACCCGGCATGCTAAGTGGCAATGTGACCTTCCGGAAGACCTTGGCAGGGCTGGCGTAGAGATCCGAGCCAGCCTCGAGTAGGCGCACGTCAAAGCGTTCCAAGGTGGTGAATAGCGGGAGGGTCATGAACGGAATGAAGTTGTAGGTGAGACCGAAGATCACGGCGGCATCGGTTCCGAGGAAACTTTGCTCGGTGCTCATCAACCCGGTCGAGTAAACGAACTGCATAATTGCGCCGCCGTCGGAGAAGATCTGCTTCCAGGCGATGGTGCGAAGTAGGAACGAAATGAAGAACGGGGCGATAACTAGGACGAGCATCAGGCGCTGCAGTAGCGGCCGGGAACGAAGTCGAACACCAATAAAGTAGGCCAACGGGTAACTGATAAGCAGAGCGAAAATCGTCGCAGTTGTTGCGTAGTAGAACGATCGGGCAATCTGGTCCCAATACTTCGTGATTACGTTTACGTAGTTTTCCCAGGCAAACCCGTATTCGTACATACCGATAGCACCGCTGGCGGCCGGCACTTGGAGCGAGGTAATGATTAGCGAGATTAGCGGGGTGAAGAAGAAGAGCCCAAGGTAAACCAAACCAGGCATAAGCAGGACCAAAACAATTCGACCGGACTTACTTGGAGTTTTGTGTTCCTTAGTTGGAGCTCCACCGAACGCTGCAAACGCCATGACTACTCGTCTTCGTTGCCGGCTGGTAGGTCGGAAAGCCCAAACGAGTGCTCAACCTTCCAGGAAACCCAGACCTTCTCGCCAAGCTCGATTACCGGGCTGATGCCAACGTTCTGGGCGAATACGGTAACTTCACCGACCTTTGGAATGTCGATTAGGTACTGGTTACTAACGCCAGTGAATCGGATGTCGATGATTTCACCAGGACCCACTACAACATGGTCTGAACCAAGTTTCGGATCCTTGCGGTGGAACGTGGTCTTCTCCGGGCGAACGCCGATGCAAATCTTGCCGGTCTGTTTCTCAGCGCGATTCTTTGGAACGGTGATCTTCTGTCCGCCAACTTCAATACTGATTGAAGAAGCGTTTGAAGAGGCAATCGAACCGACGAAAAGATTGGACTGACCTAGGAACTTCGACACGAAGGCCGTCTTAGGGCGCTCGTAGAGCGCTTCAGGTGCACCCATCTGCTCAATGTGACCCTTGTTCATAACCGCAACGGTGTCAGCCATGTCCATGGCTTCTTCCTGATCGTGGGTCACGTGCAAGAAGGTCAAACCAACTTCCATCTGGATGGCCTTTAGCTCGATCTGCATCTGACGACGAAGCTTGAGATCAAGTGCGCCAAGAGGTTCGTCCAGAAGCAAAAGCGCTGGGCGGTTAACTAGCGCGCGAGCAAGAGCAACGCGCTGCTGCTGACCACCGGAAAGCTGCTGCGGGCGACGCTCGGCCGCGTAGCCAAGCTCAACCAAGTTGAGGGCGTCCATGGCCTTCTTGACCGGGTCTTCAATCTTGCGCTGGCGCAAGCCAAAAGCCACGTTTTCCAAGATGGTCATGTGCGGGAATAGGGCGTAACTCTGGAACACGGTGTTCACCGGACGCTCGTGAGGCTTAGAGGAGGTAACGTCCTTGCCGCCGATAAGAACTTGCCCGGTAGTTGGCTCCTCGAGCCCGGCAACGATTCGCAAAGTTGTGGTTTTACCGCAGCCAGAAGGACCTAGCAGGGCGAAGAACTCGCCAGCTGGAATCTTGAGGTCCATGTCCTCAAGCGCGGTGAAACCAGGGAAATCTTTTCGAACGTTGACTAACTCGAGATCAGCACCAGATGGTTTGAACTCAATTGCCAATTACACGACACCGTTTGAAGCGTCTGACCAAGCAGTCGAGAACTCGTTGTCTTCCTGAGGAGTTAGAGGACGGAACTGCTTTAGCTTGGTTGCAAAGATTTCATCTGAAGGGAAGATCAGTTCGTTGTTCGCCAACGCTGGGTCCTTCTTGATTACGATTTCGCGAGCACCGGCAACCGGGGTTACGTAGTAAACCCCAGCCATCGCTAGTTCGGCTGCAACCTCAGGAGTGAAGTAGTAGTCGATAACTGCTTCAACGTTGGCTTTGTGAGCAGAGCCCATTGGTACGACGAAGTTGTCGCAGGCAAAGGTTGAACCCGAGTCAAGCAGCACAACACCTAGCTCTTCGGTGCCCAACTCTAGGTTGGCTCCAACTAGGTCTCCAGCCCAAACGATTCCAGCAACTGCGTCGCCCGACTTGTAGTCGTCAACGTAAGAGTTGCCCTTGATCGAGCGGATGTGACCGGATGAAACCTTCTCGGTGAACAGGTCTAGCGCTGCGTAGAACTCCTCTGAGGTGAACTTCGCGATATCAACACCTGCGCCCATCATCATGACACCTAGGGTGTCGCGCATTTCGGAAAGAACCTCAACGCGACCCTTTAGTTCAGGAGCCCATAGGTCTTCAACCGAAGTTGGAGCGTCTTTTCCGGTTAGCTTCTTGTAGTTTGCCTTGTGGTAACCAACAGCGGCAATGATGCCCTTCCAAGGAAGTGAGTACTTACGACCTGGGTCGAATTCACCAAGTACACCCTTGAATGCTGGGATTAGGTTAGCGGTTACGTTTGGCATGTTCTCGTAGTTGAGTTCCTGCACGTAGCCACTGTTAATCAAACGCGAAATCATCCAGTCGGTTAGACAGAAGGTGTCGGCACCGGTGTCGGTTCCAGCAGCAAGCTGGTTCTTGATGCGAGCGAAGTAGGTGTTGTTGTCGTCAACGTTGATGTTGTAGGTGACGTCGATTCCGCTCTGCTTTTCGAAAGCGGTAAGGGTTGGGAACGATCCGTCCTCGCCGTCCATGTAGTAAGGCCAGTTGTCCCAGGTTAGAACCTTCTCGGTAGCCGAAACGTCTTCAGCAGGAGTCAGGGTTTTTGCTCCGCCGCCAGGGGCACAAGCGGCCAATAGCGACGCGATGCTAACTGCACCAGCACCACCTATCACAGCACGGCGGGTGACCTCTTTGGCAGAAACTGCCTTTAGAGCGTCACGGACAATTGGGGACTTTTGCTCAGACATAGCTGGCTCCTTTACATCGAACGGACAACGGTGTCCAAACAACAACCAATCGACAAGCAGTTTGCGAGTCAATTGCCATACTGCCACAAAGATTTGTTCGCAAATAGCAAAAATAGGTAACTTTTTGAAAAAGGAAGCAACTAATTTTTCGGGTATCGTTATTGCGTGCGACTGGCAAAGATGTCGGCATGAGGAGAGAAATGCGTATTGCAGTACCAGCCGAAGTAAAAAACAACGAATTCCGAGTGGCAATCACCCCCGCTGGAGTTCACGAACTTGTCGTTGCAGGTCACGAGATTTTTGTTCAGGCTGGTGCAGGTAACGGTTCAAGCATTTCTGATACTGAATACATTGAGGCGGGAGCAACGATCCTTTCGGATGCTGCTGCCACCTGGGCTGCCGGCGACATGGTCATGAAGGTCAAGGAACCGATTTCCAGCGAGTACGGCTTCCTCAGAGAAGGGCTCGTGCTTTTCACCTACCTTCACCTTGCTGCGGACCTTGAACTAACCAACCAACTAACCGCTAAAAAAGTCACCGCAATCGCTTACGAGACAGTTCAGCTTCCAAGCCGCCAGTTGCCACTGCTTGCTCCGATGAGCGAGGTTGCCGGCCGGTTGTCGATCCAGGTTGGAGCAGAAACCCTAATGCGCCAAAACGGGGGAAGTGGAATGCTTCTCGGTGGTGTACCTGGAACCCGCCCTGCCAAGGTGGTTGTGCTTGGAGGTGGAGTGGCTGGAACCAACGCGGTTGCCATGGCGGTTGGTTCCGGTGCCGAAGTAACAGTTATGGACACCAACCTAAACCGCCTGCGCGAACTAGATCACCACTACGCTGGCAGAGTGCGCACGATTGCTTCGAACGCATTCGAAATCAAAAGAGCATTGGCCGATGCCGACCTAGTAATAGGTTCGGTACTTATTCCAGGTGCAAAGGCTCCAAAGCTGGTGACCAACGATCACGTCAAGAACATGAAGCCAGGCTCAGTTCTCGTTGACATCGCCATAGACCAGGGTGGTTGTTTCGCAGACTCGAAGCCAACCACTCACGCAGAACCAACTTTCAAGGTTCACGACACAATTTTCTACTGCGTTGCGAATATGCCAGGCGCGGTGCCTCACACTTCGACTTACGCACTAACCAACGCGACTTTGCCATACGCGAAGTCACTGGCAAACAACGGTTGGTTGAAAGCTCTTCAGCAGGATCCTTCTTTGGCCCTTGGACTAAACACCCACGACGGAGCCATCACCAGCGAACCGGTTGGGGTCGCTCACGGTTTGGGCTTCACTCAGCTTTCAGAGGTGCTTGCCTAGCCCCAAGTGGAACTTGCAAGTCAAACGTTTGGCCGTCATGTATCAACATGGCGGCTTTCGTTTCGCTTGAGGCCGCGGCAAACTTTCCCTTGCCGCCCAATTGCATCAGCTCAACTTCGTCCGTGCCGGCCAAAGCCAGCCGAGACCGCAGGTTGACCAGCACCTCTCTTGGGATTCCAACTAAAGATTGGGTGGTAACCAGCAGGTGAACTCCAAGTGAGCGGCCCTTGGTTGCTATTCGAACAATCGCATCGGTGGCCTTGACTCCAGAGCGTATAGCAGCCACAACCTCATCGACCACAACCAGCATCCTTTGATTTCCTAAACCTAGGCGTTCTGCCTGCATCCAGTTGGCAACTCCTTGAGACTTTAACCAAGACTCTCGAGCTTGAAGTTCCGCAATCAGGTGACCCCAGAAGTCATTCTGGGCTTCAAGAACGTCGATGTCGCTCACCGCGTACTTCACCCCGGAGATTTCGGTAAGCACCGCTCCACCTTTGAAGTCGGCCACCGCGAGCGCGACATCGGAGTCTAAGCTGGCTAAACACAAGTGAATCAGTTCGCTTTTGCCTGAGCCGGTTGGACCAACCACAAGAAGGTGGCCCGCTCCTTCATCTAATCGAAAAGCAGATTCAACGCCAACCAGATAGGCGTTCGGTTCACTCTGCCTCCAATTACTTTGGCGCAATTGCCTCAACGAATCCAGCTTTGGTTCGGTGCCGGCTAGAAATTCTTCCAAAACCTTCTGGTGGATGTCTTTAGACCAAAACAATTGATGTTTTGGAAGCTTTCTCTCCCCCAGCCAAACGCGATCCCCTTTCAGTCGCAAAGGTCCTTCGAGCACCCCGCTCTTCCTCTTGGAAATCATCCAAGTGGTTCCAGCAGTAAGTAGCGATGCCAGCAGAATGAGCCAGTTGCCGGTGCCTAGAGCAAAAACCAGCCCAATCACAACCGACGGCAAAATGTAAAGCGGGCTCATCAGACGATTCTGGTCGAAACTAGCTACCTGAATAAGCCCGCTTTGGGAATCTGTGGATTAGTCCCCGATGTAGCTCATCACGTGCTTGATTCGGGTGTAGTCCTCGAAGCCATAGGCCGAAAGGTCTTTACCGTAACCCGAGTGACGGAAACCACCGTGAGGCATTTCAGCAGCCAATGGGATGTGGCAGTTGATCCAGACACAACCAAAGTTCAAGCCCTTCGAGAAACGCATTGCGCGGGTGTGGTTGCTGGTCCATACCGAGCTAGCCAAACCATACATAACGTCGTTTGCGTTCTTCATCGCTTCAGCATCGGTCTTGAAGGTCTGCACAGTAACGACTGGGCCGAAGATTTCCGACTGAATGTGCTCGTCGTCCTGCTTTAGACCAGAGATCACGGTTGGCTGGATGTAGAAGCCGTCGCGCTTGACCTGCTTGCCACCCACCTCGATCTTCGCGTGCTTCGGAGTGCGAGCAATGAAACCTAGGACGCGCTCAAGCTGGTTCACGTTGTTCACTGGACCAACATAGGTGTCCTTGTCATTAGGGTCACCTACCTTAGCGTCAGACTTCACAGCCTTGACCAGTTCCTTGATGAATGCGTCTTTGACCGACTCGTGAACTAAAACACGGGTAGCCGCGGTGCAGTCCTGGCCGGCATTGAAGAACCCTGCGCCGGCAACGCCAGCAGCGGCAGCCTTTAGGTCTGCATCAGCAAAGACGATAACTGGAGCCTTGCCACCTAGTTCTAGGTGAACGCGCTTTACGTCGTTGGCAGCGCTTCTAGCAACAGCCATACCGGCACCCACCGAACCGGTGATCGAAACCATCTGCGGGATTGGGTGTTCAACCAGTGCGGCTCCGGTCGAACGGTCTCCCATGACCACGTTGAAAACACCCTTTGGCAGGTGCTTAGCAGCCATTTCGGCCAACATGATGGTCGAAACAGGAGTGGTGTCCGAAGGCTTTAGAACGATGGTGTTACCAGCAGCTAGTGCTGGAGCAAACTTCCAAACAGCCATGTTTAGCGGGTAGTTCCAAGGTGTCACCTGACCGATGACACCGATTGGCTCACGACGAATCGACGAGGTGTGGTCAGCGGTGTACTCACCGGTTGCCTTGCCCTCTAGATTACGAGCGGCACCAGCCATGAAACGGATCTGGTCAACCGAAGGCATGATTTCGTATTCAATCAGAGTTGCAATTGGCTTACCACAGTTCTCCGACTCCGCCTTTGCGAAAGCCTTGGCGTTCTTCTCGAGCTCGTCGGCAATCTTAAGCAGGGCCAACTGGCGCTGTGATGGAGTGAAGTTACTCCAGATTGGGAATGCTGCCTCGGCCGCCTTGAAGGCTGCGTTTACATCGGCTGCTGAAGATAGCGGAGCCTTTGCGTAAACCTTGCCGTTGGCTGGGTTGATGACGTCTGAGTATTTGCCCGACTTTGGGGCAACTGACTTGCCGTTGATAAAGTTCTTCAACTCGCGAATAGCCATTTGATTTATCTCCTTTGATTGACTTAATAAGATGCTAGCCATTCCCGTGCGAACTTCACCACTCAACCGCCCAAATCTGCCAGAATGACATTATGTCCGAACGACTCACACCTATGACCGACGCTCGCAAAGCCGGCGTGCCACTGACCAAAGAGCAGTTGGAGCACGGTGCCCGCGAGCACCTGTGGCCACACTTCACTCGCACTAGCCTTTACGAGGGTGGATCGATTCCGATCATCACCAAGGCCGAGGGTAAGTACATCTGGGACCAGAACGGCAACAAACTCTTCGACGGACTTTCCGGTCTTTTCTCTGTCAACGCTGGCCACGGTCACGAGCGTCTAGCGGAGGCAGCCAAGAAGCAGCTAATGCAAATGGACTTCGTGCCACTTTGGAGTTTTGCTCACCCACCAGCCATCGAGCTCGGTGAACGTTTGCTTTCTTACGCACCAAACGGTCTTGACCGCGTCTTCTTCACCACTGGCGGCGGCGAGGCCAACGAGACCGCTTGGAAACTAGCCAAGCAGTATTTCAAGATGATGGGCAAGCCGATGAAGCACAAGGTCATCACTCGCAAGACCGCCTATCACGGCACCAGCCACGGCGCTCTAAGCCTGACCGGTATCGCTAACATGAAGAAGGCGTTCGAGCCGCTGGTGCCAAGCACCTTCCGTGTACCAAATACCAACTGGTACCGCGCCCAAGACGATTTCGCCAACGAAGAAGAGTTCGGCCTTTGGGCAGCGAACCGCGTTGAGGAAATGATTCTGATGGAAGATCCCGACACCGTTGCGGCTTTCTTCTTTGAACCGGTTCAAAACTCTGGTGGCGCCTTCACCTCACACCCAATCTATTTCCAGCGCGTTCGAGAAATCTGCGACAAATACGACGTGATTCTGGTTGCCGACGAGACCATCGACGGCTTTGGTCGCACCGGAACAATGTTCGCCTCAGAGAAATACAACTTCGAACCCGACATGCTGGTTTGCGCCAAAGCAATCACCAACTCGGTCTTGCCACTCGGTGCTCTAATGATGAAGGAAAAGTTCTACGAACCCTTCAAGAAGGGCACGAACATCTTCCCTCACGGCTACACTTTCGCCGCATCCCCAGCGAGCTGTGCGGTAGCCCTTGAGAACCTAGACATGTATGACGAAATGGACCTAATCAGTCACGTCCAAGCCAACCAGGGCAACTTCAAGAAAACCCTAGACAAGCTAAGCGATCTCGACATCGTTGGCGACGTTCGTGGAACCGGTTACTTCTATGCAATCGAACTCGTCAAAGACAAAGAGACCAAGGCCCGCTTCAACCTCGAAGAGATCGAAAAGCTTCTCCGCGGTTTCATCACCAAAGACCTCTACAGCAAGGGCCTCTATTGCCGCGCCGACGACCGTGGAGACCCAGTAGTTCAGTTGGCTCCACCGCTAACCAGCGACCAAGCCGACTTCGACATGATGGAAGCCAAGGTGCGAGAGACTCTCACCAAGGCGTGGGACATCGTCAAGTAGTTATTCACAACTTTCTGTGACTTCTGTTTTACGTATGACAGAAAGGTAGCCTTGGCAAGATGAAACTCCCCAACCACGACGCAAAGCTAACCTTCCAAGCCCCTGTTGGAGCGATCACCCTCCTTGCCAATCACAACAAGGTCGTTTATCTGACCATTGGTAGTGAGATGACGCCAGACTTTGGGAAAGCATCGGTTCTTAGCGATGCCAAGAAGCAGCTGACCAGTTACTTCAAAGGCAAAAGCCAGGAACTCACTTTCGCAACTGAACTAGAAGGCACCGAATTTCAAAGGTCCGTCTGGAAAGAAATCGGCAAGATAGGTTTTGGCGAGGTAACCACGTATGCCGAGATCGCTACGAACATCGGAAACCCGAAAGCGGTTCGTGCCGTAGGTGGCGCAGTTGGTTCGAACCCGGTTCCCCTAATCATCGGTTGCCACCGAGTTCTAGGAGCCAGCGGCAAGATCACTGGCTACTCGGGTGGCGATGGAATCCCAACCAAGCGCTGGCTACTTGCTCTCGAAGGTATCGAGACCAAAGACTGATGCAACGTTGCTCCTGGCTTACTGCCGACCCAATCTACATCGACTACCACGACACCGAGTGGGGTAAACCAATCACAGGTGAGGATGCTCTGTTCGAACGAATCAGCCTCGAAGGTTTTCAGGCCGGCTTGAGTTGGCTAACTATTCTGAAACGCCGTGAAGGCTTTCGCGAGGCGTTCCTAGGGTTCAAGATTGTCGAAGTTGCCAAGCTCTCTGAGCAGGACGTCGAGCGCCTGCTCGCGGATGAGGGAATCATTCGGCACCGCGGAAAAATCCAAGCTGTAATCAACAATGCTCGAATCATCCAAGAGCAAAGCATTTCTCTTGAAGAACTGATCCAAAAGCACGCTCCTACCGAGGACCGCAGAAACCTCACGGTCTCCCCCGAATCAACGGCACTTTCCAAGGAACTTAGAGGTCTCGGCTTCAACTTTGTGGGGCCAACCACTATGCACGCCATGATGCAGGCCATTGGAATTATTGACGACCACGAAGATTCTTGCGAGTTTAGAAATAAGTAACGGCCTCGCGACATAAACTCCTTGAGATGACTATGGACAGCAGAGAATTCACCGAACACTATCGCGCCTACCTGCCTGCGATTTCAAAGTTCTTCACCTACCGCACGTCGGTTAGCGAAGTTGAAGGTTTAGCGGCGGAGGTGTTCTCAATCGCCTGGCACAGGCGCGATAAAGCTCCTGCCGGCAATGAGTTGCCTTGGCTGTATCGAATTGCCAACAACGTGCTTCTCAATCACCGGCGCAAAGAACAAAGACGATTCGTCTTGCCGCTTCTCGAGACCGACCTGTTGGCACCTGCGGCTGAAAATCTCGCCATCACCAATGTCACCATCAAAACCGCTTGGACCAAATTGAAGCCAGCCGATCGCCTGGTGCTATCACTGGTTGCTCTAGAAGACCTCAGCATTGAGGAAGTCTCTCTAGCACTTCGGGTTAGTAAGAACGCAGCAACCATTCGACTCCACAGGGCCAAGAAAAACTTTTCAGAAATCATGAAAGAACTAGAGGGCTAGCGACACATGCAAGATATGGAAAACAAAAACTTAGACAAACTCCGCAAAGCGGTTAGCGCCAAGGCTCCAACCCTTTCGGAAGACACGATCCTTAGCGGGATTGCCAAGCCTCGACCAAGCAAGCGTAATTCTTGGTTGGTGGGCCTAAGCACTGCGACCGTGGCTGCTGCCGCGCTGTTTGCCGTGTTCCCAATAAACTCCGGTCCACTTTTCGAAGTTGGACAGGGTCAGGGCTCAAGTGAAAGCCTTCAGGCTTCTGCCGACGCCAAGATGATGATGTGGATTGACTACGAATACGTAGCAGGTCCAAACCTCTCAAATGATGGCGGCTCAGACCAGGTTTACCGCTTGAACCTTAAAGGCTCCCCAGAACAGCTAATTGAAAGCCTGGCAACCAGATTCGGCGTTGAAGGCGAACTTTCTAAAGAGACCTGGGATGAAGGAAAGACCTACAGCTACTTCTTTGGCACCAAAGACAACTACGAAAAAGCTAACGTAACCCTTTATTGGAGCGGTACCGGAAACTGGTACTTCGGCGATTACAGCAAGTATGCGGAAAAGCTCAACCTTCCTAGCGAAGCTAGCGCCAAGGACACTGCTAAGGAGATCTTCGTCGCAACCGGATTAGACGTTGCTTCTGACGCCATTTCAATCAACAAGGGCGATTGGGGCATGATGGCAACCGCCAACCTGCAGGTGAACGGTCAGGACACCGCTGTTGAGTGGAATGTCACTTGGGCACCAAACGGTGAAATCGTTTCAGCAAGCGGTCACAGCATCAGTGTTGAAGCCAAGGGCGCATACGGCACAGTTTCTCCAAAGGCTGCAGTTGAGCGCCTAGGCGACTGGCGTTACGGCGGATCTGCTGCCAGCAGCTACTTTGGTGGCGTAATGGCCACTATGTCCCGTGACCTCGCCACGACAAACCAGGAAGGTGAAGCCGGCAGTGAGCCTGGTTCCGAGCCAACTTCAGAGCCAACCGAAGAGCCCGCCGTGGAGCCAACCGAAGAACCTGCGGTTGAGCCTACAGAAGAGCCAGTCGTAGAGCCAGTCGTAGAGCCAACTCCAGAAAAGGTAACCATGACCTTGCTCTCGAGCAAGAAGACTCACCTCCTGATTTGGGACTCGAATGGCGGTGCATGGCTAGTACCTGGCTACATGCTGAAGAATCAGGATGGCTGGTTTAGCGCGGTAATGTCACTTGTTGACGGCGTAATCGCACTGCCAAAGCTTGAAGAAGGCGTAATGCCAATGGTCAAAGAAGGCTAACGCTGGTCGGTAAATAGTTTGATGGCAGAGCCGTCGATCTCGAGTTTGAGGTTGGCGGCTTTTGCCATGTCCTCGATGGTTTCAGCCCCCTGCAGGAAAGCACGAACAAATTGGCCTTTAGCCTTCTTGTTGAAGTGATTCATGGCTTTGCCCGACTCAATGTCGTAAACCTCAACGGTTAGGGACTCAAAAGAATCCGGGATAGGTGCTAGTTCGGCATATTGCTTGGAACGCAGATCGATGATCTGCTGGCCGACGAGCCGATTCCAGGTGACGTCGTGGGCCTCTGCCCAGTGTTTCTTGAGATTCATGCCAGGCAGTTTTGAGGTTGCCGAAAACTTGTAGTTCGGAATTAGGCTATTTGCTGGAATGAGTCCGAAAAGTGCGGATTGAACAAAGAGTGACTCCTTGACTCGTTCGCGTTCAGGCTCGGTCAAAGTGTTATGTGCGGTTGGTGTTCCCTTGAGGCCACGGCCGTGAATTGCACTGTAGAGGGTTCCGTTATAACGGTCAATTGCCCACATAGTAGGAGCCGATTGAAGTTTTGGGTCAACCAGGTTTGCCTTCACCGCTGCATCAAATACCACGTCGCGTGCTGGTTGCATTGCGCCGAAAATAAGTGCAATCGAATCAATGCCCAGCGGGGAACCGCCTAGGGCTTTCGATTCCGATGGTGGCAATAAGAACAACATCTAACCAGCCTAAACTTGAGAGATGGTCAAACTCACCAAGATCTACACAAAAACCGGCGACGAAGGTTTCACCGCGCTCGGCGATAACTCTCGAGTAGCGAAAACCGATGCTCGCATTGAGGCTTACGCAGATGTGGATGAGGCAAACTCCGCCATTGGGGTGGCTGTGGCACTGGCTCAGGGTGAGTTCTCCCCAGAAATACTTGCGCTGCTGGCACGCATCCAAAACGATTTGTTCGACATTGGTGCCGACCTGGCAACTCCTGGCACTGGTGGGCTTCGAGTTTCTGAAGCTTGGGTTTCCGACCTCGAGCAGGCAATCGACAAATACAACGCTGCACTGCCAAACCTGGACTCGTTCATCATTCCTGGCGGTTCCGGACTAGCCGCAGGCTTGCACCTAGCTCGAACGGTGGTTCGCCGTGCCGAGCGTGCAGTTTGGACTGCACTGTCTGCCGGGATTGATGTCTCGGCGGTTTGCGCTGTGTACCTGAACCGTCTTTCTGATTTACTTTTCGTTCTAGCCCGAGTTGCCAATGTTTCACACGGTGGCGATGTGAAGTGGGTTCCGGCAGAGAGCCGCAATGCTTGAGTTTCTGTTGGCAATAGCCCTTGTTGTGGTCGTCATGGGTCTTGTGATCCTCATAGCAGGGCGTGATCCAAACCCCAATCGCAAACGCACCTCCGGTGCACTTTCCGGAGCGCTTGGCGCATTCAACGAGTTTTACCAGCCATCTGCAAAAGATGCCGCAGTGATTGTTGAAGAGCAAGGTCGAGCCAGGAAACAGGCCGGCAGCGAAGGTAAAAGAAAACCCCGCCAAGACTGACGGGGTTTTTACTTTTTTGCTCTAGTTAGACCAGTTCGGCATTTCGAGCCACAATCGTGACTACGTCGTGCTCCACCGAGAGAAAACCGTCTTCTGCGTTAGCAATAAGCTTGTCGCCTTCTGGCAAGGTAATGCGAACTTCACCGCTCGAAAGGATCGCGAGCATCGGCTCGTGACCTGCGAGTAGACCGATTTCACCTTCAACGGTCTTAGCGATGACCATCTTGGCCTCACCCGACCATACGGCTTTATCGGCTGCTACCAGCTCGACGCGAAGAACTTTGTCCGACATTATTACTTACCGGTTTCCTTCTGGATGCGCTCCCAGTTTTCCATGACCATGTCTAGGCCACCGACGTTGAAGAACGCCTGCTCTGCAACGTGGTCAAGATCGCCGTTGGCGATGGCCGAGAAGCCTTCGATGGTGTCCTTTAGAGGAACGGTCGAACCCTTAACACCGGTGAACTTTTCAGCCATGTAGGTGTTCTGAGATAGGAACTGCTGGATACGACGGGCGCGCGATACGGTTACCTTGTCTTCTTCAGAAAGTTCTTCAACACCAAGGATGGCGATGATTTCCTGAAGTTCCTTGTTCTTCTGAAGGATTGCCTTTACGCGAGTCGCGGTCTCGTAGTGGTCCGCCGCAATGTAGCGAGGGTCCAAGATGCGCGAGGTCGAGGTTAGTGGGTCAATAGCTGGGTACAGACCCTTTGAAGCAATTTCACGGCTTAGCTCAGTGGTTGCATCCAAGTGAGCGAAGGTGGTTGCCGGGGCTGGGTCGGTGTAGTCGTCCGCAGGAACGTAAATTGCCTGAAGCGACGTAATCGAGTGACCACGGGTCGAGGTGATGCGCTCCTGAAGAAGACCCATCTCATCGGCCAAGTTTGGCTGGTAACCCACGGCAGAAGGCATACGACCTAGCAGGGTCGAAACCTCTGAACCGGCCTGAGTGAAACGGAAGATGTTGTCGATGAACAACAGAACGTCCTGCTTCTGGACATCGCGGAAGTATTCCGCCATGGTTAGAGCCGAAAGTGCTACACGAAGACGGGTGCCTGGTGGCTCATCCATCTGACCGAACACGAGAGCGGTCTTGTCGATAACACCCGACTCGGTCATTTCGTCGATAAGGTCGTTACCTTCACGGGTACGCTCACCAACACCGGCGAATACCGATACACCGTCGTGGTCTTCTGCCACACGGTAGATCATTTCCTGGATTAGAACAGTCTTACCAACACCGGCACCACCGAATAGACCAATCTTTCCACCAAGAACATATGGGGTTAGAAGGTCGATCGACTTAATACCGGTCTCGAACATCTGAGTCTTTGACTCAAGCTGGTCGAAGGCTGGAGGCTGACGGTGGATTGGCCAAGTTTCCTTGACTTCAATCTTCTCGCCAGGCTTGCCGTTGAGAACTTCACCGACAACGTTGAAAACCTTACCCTTGGTGACGTCGCCGACTGGAACCGAGATCGGAGCACCGGTGTCGGTTACTAGGCCGCCGCGGACCAAACCATCGGTTGGCTTTAGCGCAATGGCACGAACTAGGTCGTCGCCAAGGTGCTGAGCAACCTCTAGGGTCAGAGTGGTCTTCTCGCCTTCCAACTCGATGACAGTCTGCAGAGCATTGTAGATCTCTGGGATGGCATCGTGCGGGAACTCGATGTCAACAACCGGTCCGTTTACGCGAGCGATACGCCCGGTTCCGGTGGTCTTTGCTGACTTCTTTTTAGTCTCGGCCATGTCTCTTTCTTTCTCTTAATCTTCTTCGACGGTGGCAAGTGCGTCCGCGCCACCAACGATTTCGGAAATCTGCTGGGTAATTTCCGACTGACGAGCCTGGTTCGATAGTCGGGTGTAATTCTTGATTAGCTTGTCGGCGTTGTCGGTTGCCGACTTCATTGCCTTCTGACGGGCAGCGTGCTCGGAAGCAGCCGACTGCAGCATGGCGTTGAAGATTTTGCTTTCGATGTAGACCGGTAGCAGTGCGTCGAGCACCTTGCCAGCGTCTGGCTCGAATTCGTAGAGCGGGAAGACGTCGTCTGATGCTGGAGCTTCTTCACCCTCAACAACCTCTAGAGGAAGTAGACGGATGGTCTCTGGCTCTTGGCTGATCATCGAAACGAAGCGGTTGAAGATCACGTGGATTTCGTCTACTCCGCCTTCGGCAGCTTCGCGGTTGAAGTACTCCAGGATGGTGTCAGCGATTTCCTTAGCGGTCTCAACCTGAGGTAGGTCGGTGCCACCAATCCACTGCTTTTCAGCGGTGCGACGACGGAAACCAAAGTTGCTCACGGCCTTGCGACCAACCAGGAAGTAAACGACCGACTTGCCCTCTTCAGTCAGCTTGTTGGTTAGGGCTTCGGCTTCCTTCAAAACGTTTGAAGAGAAAGCACCTGCTAAACCACGGTCTGAGGTGAAGATAACTACCGCGGCGCGTTCAATCTTGGCTGGCTCGGTGGTTAGTGGGTGGTCGATGTTTGAGTAGGTAGCTACGGCCGAAACCGCACGAGTTACAGCGCGCGAGTAAGGTGCCGAAGCAGCCACGCGTGCCTGCGCCTTCGCGATTCGCGAAGCCGAAATCAACTCCATGGCGCGAGTGATCTTCTTTGTCGTCTGGGCAGACTTTATTTTCTGCCTATAGACGCGAAGTTGCGCTCCCATTAGATACCTGTTCTCTTACTTCTCTTGAATTACTTCTTGCGCTTCTGCTTGACGATCTTTTCCTGCTCAACTTCTTCAGGCGCTAGAGCTTCCTCTTTTGCCGAAGTGTGCAGTGGCTGACCACCCTTGGTCTGGAAGGACTTCTTGAAGGTTGTAACAGCCTTCTCAAGTTCTGCCTTGGTGTCGTCGGTTAGGTTGTTGGTCTCACGAATGGTGTCCAGAACCTTGGTGTTGCGCTTTAGGTGCTCAAGTAGTTCCTTTTCAAAACGTAGGACGTCTTCGACTGGAACTTCGTCGAGCTTTCCGGTGGTACCTGCCCAGATCGAAACGGTCTGGTCTTCCACTGGGTAAGGCGAGTACTGTGGCTGCTTTAGAAGTTCCATAAGTCGCGCACCACGGGCTAGCTGCTGGCGTGACGCTGCATCTAGGTCGGAGGCGAACATTGCGAAGGCTTCTAGCGAACGGTACTGAGCTAGTTCTAGCTTCAAGGTACCTGATACACCCTTGATGCCCTTGACCTGAGCTGCACCACCTACACGCGAAACCGAGATACCCACGTCGATAGCTGGGCGCTGGTTCGAGTTGAAGAGGTCCGACTGAAGGAAGATCTGACCGTCGGTGATCGAGATCACGTTGGTTGGGATGTAAGCCGAAACGTCGTTTGCCTTGGTTTCGATGATTGGTAGACCGGTCATCGAACCGCCACCTAGCTCGTCGTTTAGCTTGGCACAACGCTCAAGTAGACGGGAGTGTAGGTAGAAGACGTCACCTGGGTAAGCCTCGCGGCCTGGTGGACGGCGCAGTAGTAGCGAAACGGCACGGTAAGCCTCGGCCTGCTTCGATAGGTCATCAAAAATGATTAGAACGTGCTTGCCGCCATACATCCAGTGCTGACCAATGGCCGAACCGGTGTAAGGAGCTAGGTACTTGAATCCGGCTGGGTCGGATGCTGGAGAAGCCACGATGGTGGTGTACTCCATTGCTCCCGCTTCTTCCAAAGCGCCCTTTACAGCGGCAATGGTCGAACCCTTCTGACCGATTGCCACGTAGATGCAGCGAACCTGCTTCTTCGGGTCCTTTGAAGCCCAGTTGGCCTTCTGGTTGATGATGGTGTCAACGGCGATGGCAGTCTTACCGGTCTGACGGTCACCAATGATTAGCTGGCGCTGACCGCGACCAACGGGAATCATGGCATCGATTGCCTTGATGCCGGTTTGAAGTGGTTCGTGAACAGACTTACGGGCCATAACGCCTGGTGCCTGAAGTTCTAGGGCGCGGCGGGCTTCAGCCTTGATCTCACCTAGACCGTCGATTGGGTTACCCAGTGGGTCAACCACGCGGCCGAGGAACTTGTCGCCGACTGGTACCGAGAGAACTTCACCGGTGCGGTGAACTTCCATACCCTCTTCGATGCCTTCGAAGTTACCGAGGACAACGGTACCAATCTCGCGCTCGTCGAGGTTTAGAGCTAGACCTAGCGTGCCATCGGCAAACTTTAGTAGCTCGTTGGCCATTGCGCTTGGCAGGCCTTCGACGTGAGCAATACCGTCACCGGCGTCGATTACGTGACCGACCTCGGTGCGACTGGCTTTGTCAGCTTCGTAAGAGTTGACGAAACCCTTTAGGGCATCGCGAATCTCGTTCGGGCTAATCTTTAGATCTGCCATCTCGTGTTCCTCTTTTTCTTAGGTTTAGCTCTAGGCGAGCTGCATCTTGGCTTGGTTTAGACGAGCAGCAACGCTGCCGTCGATGATTTGTCCTGAAACCTGAACCTTCACACCACCGAGGATGCTTGGGTCGATTTCTACGTTCAGGTTGATTTCCTGACCGTAAGTTTTTGCAAGTAGCTGCTCAAGTTTCTCGAGCTGGCTCGTTGAAAGTTCGGCGGCCACGGTTACGTTGGCAACCAGACGCTTAGCGTAAGCCGAAACCTGCTTGATGAATCCATCGAGCATTACGGCAAGGCGCACGTTGCGAGCATTGATTACCGCGTTACGCAAAAGGATTGTGGCAGCTTCGCTGACCTTCTTGTTGGTTAGCACGTCAATCAGAGCAAGTTTCGCGTCGAGCGAAGCCTGGCGTGAAGAGAAGGCGGTCTGTAGGTCGCGGTCAGAAGCCAGAGCCTGGTTGAAAGCGAACAGTTCTGCCTCCAGGTCTTCCAACTTCTTGTCCTTGGCCACAATGCCGGCAACGGTGAAAACACCGAGCTGGGTGAAAGCGGAAACTAGGTCTCCACCCTTCGACCAGCGGTAACCCGAAAGGGTGGTAGCGAACTCAAGCGCCTCTTTAGAGACCGACTTGCCGAACACTGCTTGCAGTGCGCCGACTTTAGCCTTCTTCTCTCCGGAAGGGTCCGAGAGAATGTTTCGCAACTGCACCGATGAGCCAATGGCTGCACCCATGCCGAAGATCTCTTCAGCGAACTTGAGGTCAGCCTTACCTAGCGAAGGAGCGAGTGCTTCCTTCGCTAAGACCATGGCCTGACGGGTTGAACTTGCCATTACTTCTTCTTGCCTGCCTTGTCGCCTGCTTCTAGTTCGCTTAGGAAGTCGTCGACTACCTTGCTCGCAACCTTGTCGTTGGAAAGGCTGGCACCAACTACGGCCGAAGCCAAGTCGATTGCTAGCGTGCCAACTTCGGCCCGAAGTGAAACTAGTGCTGCCTGACGTTCTGCTTCGATCTGCTGCTTGGCCGTGGCGGTGATGCGAGCTGCCTCGGCATTCGCCGCTTCCTTCATCTCAGCCAGGATGGCAACACCCTCGGCACGAGCCTGCTCGCGAATCGAGGAAGCTTCGGCGCGGGAGTTTTCCTGCGCCTTTTCAATGTCAGCGGTCTTTACAGCGACCTCGGCCTGAATACGCTCGGCCTCAGCCAAACGTCCTTCAATTGCCTCGGTTCTGGCATCAAGGGTCTTCTTGAAGTTTGGAAGAACCTTGAACCAGAAGAAACCAAGCAGGATAAAGAAGACGACCGACGACCAAACAATGTCATATACCTCAGGAATCAGCGGATTCTTGGCGACTTCGCCAGCTTCCGCTGCAAGGATCAGAGGGGTCATTACGATTTCCTGACTTGAATTAAGCGAAGATGAATGGGGTTGCTAGACCGATTAGAGCTAGAGCTTCGGTGAAAGCGATACCTAGCCACATGGTGACCTGTAGCTTCGAAGCTAGTTCTGGCTGGCGAGCGATTGACTCGATGGTCTTTGAAACTACAAGACCTACACCGATGCCTGGGCCTACTGCTGCAAGGCCGTAGCCGATTACTGCAATGTTTCCGCTGATCTCTGCGATGTTGTTAACGTCCACTTGATATTTCCCTTCCGTGGTTTGAAACTAACGGGCGTTAGCTTCTAGTGCTCATCTGCCATGGCCAACTGAATGTAGACCGTGGTCAGAAGAGTAAATACATATGCTTGCAGGAACGACACCAAAATCTCGAAGAGAGTGAAGGCGAAACCGAACAAGAACGTTCCCGCACCAAATAGACGCATGACGCCGTCTACTTGGGATGACAGGAAGAAGAAGTGCGTTGCCGAGAAACAAAGCACCAAAAGAAGGTGCCCGGCGATCATGTTCATCATCAGTCGAAGAGCCAGAGTCACTGGGCGAAGGATGAACGTAGACAGGAATTCAATCGGAGTGACCAGGGTGTAGAAATACACCGGAACTCCGGCCGGGAAAAGAGCGTTCGAGAAGAACTTCAATCCGTGCTTTTTGATACCGGCATAGATGAAGGTCACGTAAGCGGCTGCAGCCAAGATGAGCGGAAGGCCAATCACCGAGGTTCCCGAAATATTTAGGAACGGAACAATTCCAGTGATATTCATGCCGAGCACGGTGAAGAAGATTGTGGTTAGAAGTGGCAGGAAGCGGTCGCCGTCCTTCTTTCCAAGCTGCTCGTGAGCGATGCTGGTTCGCACAAAGTTGAGAGAGATTTCACCCATAAGTTGGAAGCGGCTTGGGACGACCTGACCGGTCTTGTAGGCCTTCTTGAACGACCCCGTCCAAAGGGTGAAAAGCACGATGATAACCGTTAGAACTAAAAGACGAATCATCATGATTCGGTTTAGTTCAAATGGGGTGCCTTCAAAAAGAATCGCCTCTGGAAAGAACTCACCGATTGTGGGAGCGTGAAAGCCGTCATCCGAGCCTGAAGACTCAGTTGATAGAACCAGAGGGTTTAGATTAAACAGAACAAACTCCTGTGTCGGCGGCTTTGCTGGAGACGACTAAATTCTAACAAGAAAACTTTGGCGCCTCTTGCAGTTTTGGCTAAGAAACGGCAGGAATTCTTGCCTTGGTTGCAACATAGGCGTCTACGGCCAGCGAACCGAGGACGGAGGCCACAAGAGTGACGAATAGCGCTACTCGATTGAGCCCTTCTACATCCCTAAGTACGACTAAGAGACCGATGAACAAAATGATCTTGAGTAGCCATCCCCCAAGCACGACGGCGTAGAAACCACCGAGGCTTAGCTTGCCTCCTAGCAGCACTGACAGTGCCGTAAAGCTAACAAAGACCAAGGCGATTCCCGCACCGATAAGGGCACCAAAGAAACCTGGAGCACCCGCGAAGACGAAAGAAAGACCGGCACCGACCACCGCAATACTCGCGATCAGTAAGCTCCCCATCTTTAGAACTTTGGTGAACACTGTTTGAGCGTTGTCGAATTGCATTATTTAACCGCCTGTCTTTGGTTGAACTTTCTGACCAGGAGTGGCCAAAGCGTGTAGGTGAATGCCAGAACAGCTCCGATGCTGCCAAAAGCAAATGCCCATTCAATTGGGGCTAGGAACAAAAGCAGACAGGTTGCAGAAATCAGCAGCGTCCAAGCATAAAAGACGAAAACCGAACCGAGATGCCCGTGACCGAAGTCTTGAAGTCGGTGGTGAATGTGCTGGCGGTCTGCAGCAAAGGGAGACTTACCGGCACGCAAACGTCTGAGCACTGCAAGCGTGAAGTCGAGCAGCGGGAGTACCAAAATTCCGAGCGGCAGGATCATCGGCAAGAAGGCTGGTACCAGGTTTGCCTGAGAGATAAAGGCAGGGTCAAGCTGGCCAGTAACCGAAAGAGCCGAAGTGGTCATAAGTAAACCCAATAGCAAGGCACCCGAGTCGCCCATGAAGATCTTGGCCGGGCGCCAGTTGTGCGGCAAGAACCCCAAGCACATGCCGATGACAATTGCTGAGATTAGAGACGCCAAGCTGAAGTAGTTGCTCGGCGTGGTTTGCTGCGCCAAGAGGTAACTGTAAACGAAGAAGGTTCCGGTGCCAATTAGAACGACTCCGGCAACCAAACCGTCAAGACCATCGATGAAGTTGACCGCGTTCATGATCAACACCGTTAGGAAAACCGAGACCACAAAAGACATTCCGAAAGAGCCAATGGTGAGACCACCGATAGGTAGCGAAACAATCTGCACACCCTGCCAAGCCAAGATCCCAGCAGCCACAAACTGGCCGGCCAACTTCAGTGTCCAATCAAGATCGTAGACGTCGTCGAGAGCTCCCAGAATGGCCATGATACTGGCCGCGATCAAGACTCCGAGAATCGGACCACCTTGAACAAATACCGACTGGAACCAACCGAGACTTGCGGCGATCGCCATTGAAACCAAAAATCCCGCAAACATTCCAAGCCCGCCAAGTCGAGGCGTTGGAACGGAGTGTGAATCACGGCCGCGAATCTCAGGATAGATCTTGTGCTTGAGCGTGTACTTCAAAACAAAGTGGGTGGCGACATAAGTGACGAGAGCGGAAATTGCAATCATCAAAAGGTAAGCGCGCACTAAACAGCCACCACTTCGAATTCTTTTCCGACGCACTTCTTGAGTGCTGCAACCGAAATGGCCCCTAGCCTCACGACCTTTACCTTGCCATCTTCGGTTAGGTCAACGATGGTTGAAGGAATGTTTCCCTTGGCCGGCCCGGCATCGAGGTAAACGCCGACCTTGTCTTCAAAGAAGCCTTCGGCAGCAGTGATGTCGTTGGCCGGTTCTTGCCCGGTGAGGTTGGCGCTTGAGACGGCTAGCGGCCCAACGTCCTTGAGTAGCGCCAAAGTGAAGTCTTGATTTGGAATACGCAGGGCAACGGTTCCTTTGGTCTCGCCTAAGTCCCAACTCAAGCTCGGCTGCGCACGAACAATCATGGTTAGCGCACCAGGCCAAAACTTGTCGGCGAGGGTGTAGACAACCTGTGGTGGGTTATCAGCTAAAGCCCTGAGGGTATCGAGGCTAGGAATCAAAACTGGTGGAGGAGACTGCCGTCCGCGACCCTTGGCTTCTAGGAGGGAGTTAACGGCAAAAGCTGAAAACGCGTCGCAGCCGATTCCGTAAACGGTGTCGGTGGGTAGAACTATTAGTCCAGCGCGACCGATGGTCTGTTTTGCCTGCCGCATACCCTCGAGAAGTTCGTTGGTGACTGAAATGTCGAAACGCATTTTCACCCTCCTAAACGGCTTTTCGTGCGGTGACCGCACGGTCTCTTGAACTCAGATCTTGATGGCTTTCAATCTCTTTCCAACCATCCGCTTTGAATAAGTCTGCCACGATTTGGGCTTGGTTATCTGCGTGTTCAACCACAAGCAATCCGCCGGGTTTCAAAAGTTGCAATGCTCGTCTACTCACAACGCGCATGATGTCCATGCCGTCCACTCCCCCGTAGAGGGCGAGGCTTGGGTCGTGCAGTCGCACTTCCGGATCTCTCGGCACTGCGTCGGTTGGAATGTATGGCGGGTTTGAAATAACGACGTCCACGATTCCGTCTAACTCGGCGAAGAGTCTGTGATCAGCCGCAATGTCGGCCATAACTAACTCAACATTGTCTCGAATGTTTTTCAGAAGCCAAGGTTCGGACTCGGGATTGAGTTCCCAGGCGTAAACCTTCGAGTTTGGAACCTCGGTGGCGATTGAAATCGCGATGGCTCCGGAGCCGGTGCAAAGGTCCACCGCGATTGGCTCGCTGGGAATTTCTTTGAGTGCTGTAATTGCGAATTGCGCCACGACTTCGGTTTCGGGCCTTGGAACGAACACACCTGGCCCCACGAACAACTCAAGGTTTCTGAAATAGGCAATTCCGGTTAGGTGCTGAAGAGGAATGCGTTCGCTACGCTTTTGCAATTTGTCCGTTATTGATTCCGAAAGTTCTTCGGAGAGTTCGTCGTTGGTGAAAAGTTTCGACTGCAGTTCTCCCCGCGAAATTCCTAGGACGTGCGCGGCTATTAGCTGCGCATCAACTTCAGCCGATTCGATGCCGGCCTGACGCAAAAGTTCAGAACCCCGAGTTAGAAGCTCGGAGAGCAGCATTACTTCTCGCCCAGAGCTGCTAGACGGGCCTCTTCATCGGCCTGAATTGCAGACTGAATAACCGGCTCCAAAGCGCCATCCATAACCTGATCCAAGTTGTAAGACTTGTAACCGGTGCGGTGATCTGCAATGCGGTTCTCCGGATAGTTGTAAGTTCTGATGCGCTCGGAGCGGTCTACTGACTTCACCTGTGATTTGCGGGCGGCCGAAAGTTCGGCTTCAATCGCTTCCTGCTGAGCTGCCAAAATTCTGGCTCGAAGAACGCGCATGGCCGCTTCGCGGTTCTGCAGTTGGCTCTTCTCGTTCTGCATCGCCACGGTGATACCGGTTGGAAGGTGAGTTATTCGAACTGCCGAGTCGGTGGTGTTGACCGACTGCCCACCAGGACCCGATGAACGATAAACGTCGATGCGCAAATCGTTCTGGCTGATCTCAACTTCTTCGGGTTCATCTACTTCTGGGAAGCAAAGCACTCCGGCAGCAGAGGTGTGGATTCGACCTTGCGTCTCGGTAGCTGGAACTCGCTGAACGCGGTGAACCCCACCTTCGTACTTAAGGTGAGCCCAAACGCCTTGGCTTGGATCGGTTGAGGAAGACTTGACCGCCATCTGAACATCTTTGATACCCCCGAGGTCGGATTCGTTCTTGTCTAGAATCTCGGTCTTCCAACCCTTGGAGTTGGCGTATTGGATGTACATGCGAAGCAGGTCGGCGGCGAACAGTGCCGACTCGGCACCACCTTCACCAGCCTTGATTTCCATGATGACATCGCGGCCGTCGTCTGGGTCACGAGGAATGAGCAGACGACGCAATTTCTCGTTGGCGTCGTGTAGCTTCTCTTCATTTGAAGTTACTTCCTCGGCAAACGCCTCGTCTTCTTTTGCTAACTCTTTGGCAGCAACTAGGTCCTCGGTTAGAGAGTTCACGGTGTTGAAAGCGTTGACGATCGCACTGAGTTCCGCGTAACGGCGGTTCAGCTTTTTGGCTAGACCAGGATTGGCGTGCACCGAGGCGTCAGAGAGTTGCCCCTGAAGCGCCTGGTGTTCATCCAGTAAAGGTTTTACCGAATCGAGCATTATTCGCCGTCAGAGGTTGGAACAGGCATTGACTTCTGAACCTGCATTAGGAACTCAACGTTGCTCTGAGTTTCCTTTAGGCGACCGAGAACTAGTTCAAGTGCCTGCTGTTGCTCTAGACCTGCAAGTGCGCGTCGAAGCTTCCAGATGATCTTGGTTTCGTCTGGGTTCATCAGCATCTCTTCGCGACGGGTGCCCGAAGCGTTTACGTCGACGGCTGGGAAGATTCGCTTGTCGGCTAGCTGACGCGACAGGCGAAGCTCCATGTTTCCAGTTCCCTTGAACTCTTCGAAGATAACCTCGTCCATCTTCGAACCGGTTTCAACCAGCGCGGTGGCAAGGATGGTTAGCGAACCGCCGTCCTCGATGTTGCGAGCAGCACCGAAGAAGCGCTTTGGTGGGTAGAGAGCCGAGCTGTCGACACCACCGGAAAGAATGCGGCCCGAGGCAGGTGCACTCAGGTTGTAGGCGCGACCCAAACGGGTGATCGAGTCAAGCAAAACCACGACGTCGTGACCTAGTTCAACCAAACGCTTGGCGCGCTCGATTGCTAGTTCGGCAACGGTGGTGTGGTCTTCGGCAGGGCGGTCGAAGGTAGAAGCGATAACTTCACCCTTGACGGTGCGCTGCATGTCGGTCACTTCTTCTGGGCGCTCGTCGACTAGCACAACCATCAGGTGCACCTCAGGGTTGTTTACCGCGATCGAGTTTGCGATTGCCTGAAGAACCAGGGTCTTTCCAGCCTTCGGAGGTGAAACGATCAGACCACGCTGACCCTTACCAATCGGAGCCACTAGGTCGATGATTCGAGTGTTTAACTTCGATGCTTCGGTCTCTAGACGCAAACGGGTCTGTGGGTAAAGCGGCGTTAGCTTGCCAAAGTCAACGCGTTCCTGCGCCTCGGCAACGGTCTGACCGTTGACGGAGTCGATGCGAACGACAGCGTTGAACTTCTGACGGCCCTGGCCTTCACCTTCGCGTGGCTGACGGATTGCTCCAACAACGGCGTCTCCCTTGCGTAGGCCGTACTTCTTAACCTGACCAAGTGATACGTAAACGTCGTTAGGGCCTGGCAAGTAACCCGAAGTCCTGATGAACGCATAGTTCTCTAGGACGTCTAGGATTCCGGCAACAGAGATCAGAACATCATCTTCGCTGATTTCTGGCTCTTGCTCGTCCTGGAAGTCTCCACCGCGGCCACCACGGCCTCGGTTACGGTTACGATCGCGGTTACGGTTGCGGTTGCGGTTGTTACGGCCGTTGCGGTCACCGTCCTGCTCGTTTCGGTCACCGCGGTCACGATTGTTTTCACGGTTTCCCTCGCGGCGCTCGCCACCCTCAGGCTTCTCTGAACGGTTCTCTGAAGCACCTTCAGACTTAGGGGATTCGGCAGGAGCCGACTCGCCTTCGGTCTTTGGCTTTGAGACTCGGGTGCGGCGCTTCGGGGCTGAACCTTCCGCTGAAGCGGAATCGCTGGAAACGGCTGGGTCTACTACTACGCGGCGGCCTTTAGTGACCGGGGCGTCTTGCTGGATTTCATCCATGTGTTTGTATTTCTCCTTGAGATTTTGATGACTGGTTCGATTTCGGGTTAGTCACCTTAGGCACGAACTTTGCGTGCACATAACGCTTGATTAGCGGTTGATTCACCAGTGGGAGCTTCTAAGTAAATGTTTCGTTAGAGCTTCTCACCAAATTACTGGTGCGAGATAACAGTAGCACCTTTGAAGTCAACTGCCAACACCAAGGCGCGCCACTGTGGATAGTGTTGCGCCGCTAACCTGACCGCGTCCATGCGTTCGGCTGGGTCGGAGGCCAAAACCAACACAGACGGTCCGGCACCAGAAACAACTGCGGCGTGGTTGTTTTTACGCATCAACTCGATTACGTCGCCAGCCTCGGGCATTGCCTCGGAACGGTAATCCTGGTGAAGGCGATCTTCGGTTGCTGCCATCAGAAGCTCGGGGCTCTGAGTTAACGCGGCAACAAGAAGAGCGGATCTGGACACATTGAAGACTGCATCGGCGTGAGGAACAGACTCGGGCTGCAGAGCCCTGGCGATCGCGGTGGACATTTTGAAGTTAGGAATCAACTCAAGCGGAGACACGCCGCGGTGCACGATCAGCTTCTTGTGGTGTGGACCGTTGTCGTCTTCCCAAGCAATGGTGAGACCACCGAAAAGAGCTGGAGCCACATTGTCGGGGTGGCCTTCGAGATCGGTCGCCAGTTGCAAAAGTTGCTCAGGTGTGAATTCAACGACGCCAGCGAGCAAACCCTTGGCAGCCATGACACCGGACACTACAGCTGCGCCGGAAGAACCCATGCCGCGACCGTGCGGAATTACATTGCGAGCCGTTAGTTTCAAACCAGGTAGAGGTTGCTTGACCTGCTCGAAAACGTGAGCGATCGAACGAACGATGAGGTTTGATGCATCGGTTGCAACCTCTCCAGCGCCTTCGCCGGTGACCTCTACTGTGACCCCGCTACCGGAAACGACCTCGACATCCAGCTCGTCGTAGTAGGACAGGGCCATACCGAGCGTGTCGAAGCCAGGCCCAAGGTTTGCCGATGTGGCAGGTACCTTTACCGAGACTTTGCGACCGATTAGTTCACTCATTATTAGGCAAGACCCAAACGTTCGGCGACTTCTTCGGCGCGCTTCGAAACGACCTTTGGTTTGATGGCGCGACCGCGTTCGTCCTTGAGTGCCCAGCTGACGTCCTTGAGGCCGTTGCCAGTGACAGTAACCACGATGGTTTTGCCAGCAAGGTTGTCGCCGGCGCGGGCTGCCTTAAGTAAACCGGCCGCTCCGGTAGCAGAAGAAGGTTCAACGAAAACCCCGACCTCGTTGGAGAGGAATCGGTGCATCCAAAGGATCTCAGCATCGGTGACCGATCCGATTCGCCCGTTGGAAGCTTCGCGAGCCTTGACGGCTAGGTCGTAAGACGCTGGGTTTCCAATCCGAATTGCGGTGGCGATGGTGTCCGGGTTCTTAACCGGAGTGCCGTAAACGAAAGGAGCCGAACCATCGGCTTGGAAGCCCCACATCTCAGGAACCTTCTTGAAACGACCGGCCTGCATATCTTCGGTGTAACCCTTGAAATAAGCAGAGTAGTTACCGGCATTGCCAACTGGAAGAACGTGAATGTCTGGAGCGCGATCGAGCGATTCAAATACTTCAAAGGCTCCGGTCTTCTGACCCTCGATGCGATCGGGGTTTACCGAGTTAACCAGGTGAACCGGGTAGTTTTCAGAAAGCGAGCGAGCAAGATCGAGGCAGTCGTCGAAGTTTCCCTTGACCTGAAGAATTTGAGCCTTGTGGGCAACGGCCTGTGCCAGCTTGCCAAGTGAGATCTTTCCCTTAGGGATTAGTACGACCGAGGCAATTCCGGCGGCGGCAGCGTAGGCAGCTGCCGAGGCGGAAGTGTTGCCGGTTGAAGCACAAATAACTGCCTTGGCTCCGTGGCCAACCGCCTTCGAGACAGCCATGGTCATACCTCGGTCTTTGAACGAACCGGTTGGGTTCATGCCTTCGACCTTTAGGTATACCTCTTCGGCGCCAACCAATTTAGCCAGCGCTGGCGCTGGAACGAGCGGGGTTCCACCTTCACCAAGGGTGATGATTGGGGTCGAAGAATCTACGTCTAGTCGGTCGAAATACTCACGGATAACTCCGCGCCACTGGTGTGCCATTAGTTGCCTTCCACTCGAATAACTGAGGTTATGGAATCGACCGCATTCGAGGCCGATAGCGCCTGAACAACAGCGGTCAGAGCAGAGTCTTTTGCATCGTGGGTGCCAATCAGCAGTTGTGCCGTTGGGTTCTGCCGCGTGGTGGCGATTGACTGCTCAACGGTCTCCACGGAAACGCCGTGATTGGCGAAAATGTTGGCGACCTCAGCCAAGACCCCAGGCTGGTCCTTAACCTCGAGTGCGATTTGGTAACTGGTCGTAATTCTAGAAATCGGCAAGGTTGGTAAGTCAGCGTGAGCTGAGTCGGCAAGTCCAGGACCGCCAATCACGTGGCGCTTGGCTGCGGACACGAGGTCACCAAGAACGGCCGATGCAGTCTGAGCGCCTCCGGCTCCGGCTCCGTAGAACATCAGAGCGCCGGCAGCCTCGGCCTCAACGAAGACTGCGTTGAAAGCTTTGCGCACCGAAGCGAGTGGATGTTCTCTTGGAATCAGCGCCGGATAAACTCGCGCGGAAACTCCGGCTTCACCCTGTTCGTCGGCTTCGATCTTTTCGCAAACAGCGAGCAACTTAATGACGTAGCCGTTCTCACGAGCGCTGGCAATTTGCTCAGGAGTGATTTCGGTGATTCCCTCACGGTGAACCTTGTCTAGTTCAACCTCGGTGTGGAAAGCCAGCGAAGCCAAAATCGCAACTTTCTGCGCTGCGTCGTAGCCTTCAACGTCGAGCTTGGGATCTGCTTCCAAATAACCAAGGTCGGTGGCTTCGACCATTGCCGCTTCCAGGGACAAGCCGTCGGTATCCATTCGGTCGAGGATGTAGTTGGTCGAACCATTGACGATTCCCATGATTCGCGTGACCTTGTCGCCGGCAAGAGATTCTCTAAGCGGGCGGATGATTGGAATCGCGGCGGCCACGGCAGCCTCGTAGTAAAGCTGAGCGCCAACCTGTTCGGCCACTTCAAATAGTTCACTGGAGTGAGCAGCCAGAAGCGCTTTGTTCGCGGTAATCACATCGGCGCCAGCTAAAAGTGCCTCCCGAATCAGAGTTCTGGCCGGTTCAATGCCGCCCATGACCTCGATGACGATGTCGGCGGTCATGATGAGAGATTTGGCGTCGGTTGTTAGTAATTCCGCAGGGATGGACTTCTCGCGTTTGCCGTTGATATCGCGAACTGCAACACCGATTAGTTCAAGTTCAGCGCCAACACGGGCAGCGAGTTCAGACTTGTTCTCGAGAAGTAGGCGGGCGACCTGACCACCGACGGTGCCAGCTCCAAGTAACGCAATCCTTAGCGGACGATATTCAATCACTGTGATTCCTTTGCGATGCCGACATCCCGAGTCAGAATGTCTGATTCAGTTTCGCCGCGCACTATCAATCGTGCCTTACCTTCGGCCACTGCCACAACTGGCGGGCGGGCCAAAAAGTTGTAATTACTTGCCAGCGAGAAGCAATAGGCTCCGGTTGCAGCGACCGCGAGCGTGTCACCATTGGCCAAGTCGCTAGGGAGATAATCGTGACGAACTACGATGTCACCGCTCTCACAGTGCTTCCCGACGACTCGAACCAGAGCCGGGTTTTCTGAGGACGATCTAGAGACCAACCTTGCCGAATACTCTGCCTGATAGAGCGCTGGTCTGGCGTTGTCACTCATGCCGCCATCCACCGACACGTATTTGCGAACATTGCCGTCGCTGAGTTTTACGTCCTTGATAGTCCCTACCGAATACAGTGTCACGCCGGCTCGACCTACGATGGCTCGTCCTGGTTCGAATGCAAGCTTCGGAACCTCGATGCCTTCTTCGCGACAAGCCAGAGCGATGACATCAACTATTTCAGTTGCCATTTTGGAAATACTTGGAGCGTTATCCCCAACGTTGTAGTTGATTCCGAAGCCGCCGCCGAGGTTTAGCTCGGGAACAGCCCCACCTACCAACAATGACGCGTGAAGCTTGATCAAACGACGGGACGCCTCAGCAAAGCCGCTGGTTTCGAAAATCTGTGAACCAATGTGCGAGTGGAGCCCTAAGAAATCAAGGTGATAGAGACTTCTGATTCGCTCAACTAGAGCTGGGACATCTTCTATTGCGATACCGAACTTTTGATCCTCGCGAGCGGTGGCCAGAAACTCGTGCGTATCCGCGTGCACCCCGGTGTTGACTCGCAAACGCACTGGTTGAACGCGTCCTTGGGCTCCTGCGGTAGCAGCAATTCGTTCGATTTCGATTTCGCTATCGATGACGATGGCGCCTACCCCAGCAGATACTGCCCTTCCAATTTCGGCGGCTGACTTATTGTTGCCGTGCAAACCAATTCGCTTTGGGTCGATGCCGGCCGCGAGCGCAATTGCCAGCTCACCACCACTGGCTACGTCAACATTTAGCCCTAGTTTGTCAACCCATCGCACAACCTCGGTGCATAGGAAAGCCTTGCCGGCGTAGTAGACAGTTGCCTCGGTACCGATCGCATTGGCTGCCGCATGCAATGCATTCTTGGTTGCCGAAGCATTTAGTTCAAATTCAGCTTGGTCAATCACATATACAGGCGTGCCGAACTGGGACGTTAGGTCGCTGACCGGAACGCCACCAAACGAAACCTCCCCATCAGAATCGCGCTTGGCGGATTCCGGCCAAATACCGTGGGTCAGCACGTTGTTGTCGACAGGCGCGTCGAGCCATTGAGGTTTTAATTCTTCGTTTTTCACTACATGCGCTCCGGGGCGCTTACGCCGAGAATCTCAAGGCCGTTTCTCAACACAATCGAGGTGGCTTCGTTCAACCAGAGGCGTGTGCGGTGAATCGATTCAACTTCGCCACCGGCAATCGGTGTAACTCTGCAGTTGTCGTACCAGCGGTGATACGAGCCAGCAACTTCTTCGAGGTAGCGAGCCACTCGGTGTGGCGAACGCTCCTCGGCCGCGTGAGCGAGAACGCTCGGGTACTGGGTTAATTTGGCCAGCAGTTCACCTTCGGCTGGGTGTTCCAACAGCTCCGGAACAAACTCGGTGCGCTCGACCCCGAGCGATTCCGCGTTGACGGCTACCTGACGGGTGCGTGCGTGAGCGTACTGAACATAAAACACTGGATTGTCATTGGTCTTCTTTTCGAGAACCGCAAGGTCCACGTCGAGGGAAGAGTTGATGCTCGAGCGAACCAGTGCGTAACGAGCAGCGTCTACACCAACCAGCTCAACCAAATCTTCGAGGGTTACGACTGTTCCTGCACGCTTTGACATTCTCACCGGTTCACCGTCGCGCACAAGGTTGACCATCTGACCGATCAAGATCTCAAGGTTCACCCCTGGTTCGTCTCCGAACGCAGCGCACATAGCCATCATTCGGGGGACATAACCGTGGTGGTCGGCACCGAGCATGTAAATGCAACGATCGAAACCTCGTGAACGCTTGTCTAGGTAATAGGCCAAGTCACCAGCAATGTAAGCAGCCTCACCGTCACTCTTCAGCACAACGCGATCGCGGTCATCCCCGTAGGTGGTGGTGCGAAGCCAAAGTGCGCCATCCTGCTCAAACATGTGGCCAGCGAGTTTTAGTCTCTCAATTGCGCGGTCCACAGCGCCAGACTCATAGACCGAGTTCTCGTGGAAGTAGACGTCGAAGTCAACGCCAAATTCGTGCAGGGATTGGCGAATCTCTTGGAACATTAGCTCCACACCCGCGGCGCGGAAGGCTTCCTGGGCCTGGTCTTCAGGAAGACCGAGAATGTCAACTGCTGTTCCATCTAGAACCTGCTTGGCAATTTGTTCGATGTAGGCACCGGCGTAGCCATCTTCTGGAGTCTCTTCACCGCGAGCGCTTGCGAGTAATGAACGAGCAAATCGATCAATTTGCGCACCGTGGTCATTGAAGTAATACTCTCTTGTCACTTCAGCACCCTGTGACTGCAAGATACGAGCCAGCGAATCGCCAACGGCTGCCCACCTGGTTCCGCCGAGGTGAATCGGTCCGGTTGGGTTTGCGGATACGAACTCAAGGTTTAGCTTCTGCCCCTGAAGTAATTGACCCTTGCCGTAATCATTACCGAGTTCAACCAGAGTTTTAGCCAGTTCGCCGGCTGCACTCGCGCTAATGGTTACGTTGATAAATCCAGGACCCGCAATATCTACTTTTGCAATTCCGTCGAGCGGGGCAAGAAATTCAGCAACCTTCTCTGCTAACTCGCGCGGCTTCATACCAAAATTTCCGGCAAATTGCAGAGCCAGGTTAGTGGCCCAATCTCCATGATCGCGATTTTTTGGACGTTCAACAACAACTTCGGAAGGAAGTTCCCCGGCACCGATAAGACCCTCGGTTTGCAATCGGGACAGGATGTTCACCAACGCGACAGAAAGCGCTTCTGGGGTCATTTTGGCCTCGAGACGTGAACAAACAGGGTTTCGTTCAAGCATACCAAAGGGGTCTTGGCTGTTAGTCTGGAAGCACCCTAGCCCCTATAGCTCAGGGGATAGAGTGTCGCCCTCCGGAGGCGAAAGCGTAGGTTCGAATCCTACTAGGGGCGCATCTCTGAACCATTTCATTTCTTGAACCGAGAATTACTAATCTTTGCCTAGACTCGCGCACTTCATACCTAAAATAAGAACGTTCGTTCCGGTTTCGGCTAAGCGTTTAGGTAGGCAATCAGCTGGCTCAGTGCCTCTGCCCTATGACTGAGCGCGTTCTTAATTTCTGGCTCAAGTTCGGCTGCTGTCACTTCAAATCCTTCTGGAATAAAGACCGGATCGTAGCCGTGACCGTTGGTGCCTCGCTCCTCGCTTGCGATGGCACCCGACCAATAGCCCGTGAACGAGATTTCGTCCTCGCCGTCAACCAGAGCAATCGTGCACACGAAAGCAGCGCCACGGTGTTCACGCTTCACATCGCCAAGTTGAGCGAGCAAGAGTTGGCGGTTTGCCACGTTATCGCGACCACCCGCCCAGCGTGCCGAGAAGATGCCTGGTGAACCGCCAAGGATTTCAACGGCAAGACCTGAATCATCAGCGATAGCTGGGAGGCCGGTGTACCTGTTGGCTGCTCGGGCTTTTATTAGAGCGTTCTCCAGGTAGCTGACCCCGTCTTCGATCGGCTCCGGGCCGTCGTAGCCAATCAGTTCCAAACCTCCCACGGCTGGCTCCAGAATGGCTCGAATTTCAGCCAGCTTCCCAGAATTATGAGTGGCTAGAACCAGCTTCACTTGGCGAGTGCCTCTGCCTGAATCTTGGTGAGGTCTGCGCAGCCCTTGACTGCAAGGTCGAGCAAACGATTCAATTCATCACGATCAAACGGGACGCCTTCAGCGGTCCCCTGCACTTCAACAAATTTGCCGATTCCGGTAACCACGACGTTCATGTCGGTTTCCGCCCGGACGTCCTCCACGTAGGCGAGATCCAGTTGAGGCTCGCCGTCGATAATGCCAACCGAGATAGCGGCAACACTGTCAATCAGCGGGTTGGATTTAGCCGGAATGTGGCCATGCTTCTTACCCCAGTTGATCGCGTCGACCAAGGCAATGTAGGCACCGGTGATACTGGCGGTTCTAGTTCCTCCGTCGGCCTGGAGGACGTCGCAGTCGATGACGATGGTGTTCTCTCCTAGCGCCTTAACATCCACGATGGCGCGCAAACTTCTGCCAATGAGCCTAGAAATTTCGTGGGTGCGTCCACCAATTTTTCCTTTAACTGCTTCACGATCGGAACGTGTGTGGGTTGCCCGCGGCAACATCGAATACTCGGCGGTAACCCAACCCTCCCCTTTGCCAACTTTCCAACGCGGCACACCCGCGGTAAACGAAGCCGTGCACAAAACCTTGGTTCCACCAAAGGAGATGAGCGCACTTCCCTCAGCGTGGTCGCTCCAACCTCGGTGAACAGTCACTTCTCTTAGTTCGTCGTTGCTACGACCATCGGCGCGATTGCCCACTTTTTCTCCTATAACGACTCAACGCTGGAAACCTCGGGACCGAGGAAGCGTTTAGCCAACTTTTCAAAAGACTTAGTTTCACCGGTTGCCTGGAATCGGTACTCCGGTGAATTGGCAGAGGTGCGAAGAAGGTTGTTAGCACTGAGAGTGCGGTAAACGTCTTTGGCGGTTTCTTCCGCGCTGGAAACCAAGGTCACACCATCACCCATGACATAGCTGATGGCTCCGGTGAGCAGCGGATAGTGCGTGCATCCGAGGACCAGGGTGTCTACCCCAGCTTCGCGAATTGGGCCGAGATACTCTTCGGCAACCTTGAGAAGTTCAGGGCCGGAGGTGATTCCTCGCTCCACAAAATCTACAAAGCTAGGACAGGCGTTCGCAGAGATTTCGAGATTGACAGCCGCCGCAAAGGCGTCTTCGTAGGCTTTTGAGCTCACAGTTGCCTGGGTGCCAATGACCCCGACACGATTGTTTCGGGTTGCCGCAACGGCTCTACGAACTGCAGGCTGAATGACTTCGACCACTGGGATTCCTAGCCCGTCCGTATAGCGCTGTCTGGCATCGCGCAGAACGGCGGCTGAAGCGGAGTTGCAGGCGATGACCAAAAGCTTCACGCCTTCGGCCACCAATTTATCCATAACGCCGAGAGCGAGACGACGAACCTCTTCGATGCTCTTCGGTCCGTATGGAGAATTTGCTGTATCGCCAACGTAAATGATGGATTCGTTGGGGAGTTGGTCGATGATGGATCTAGCAACAGTCAGGCCACCGACTCCAGAGTCGAAAATACCAATCGGTGCATCATTCACGTTCCTAAGTCTAGTGACGCCTGTCAGGGCGAGTAGGTAGGCTGGAGGCGTGCAGAAATCCACAGCCCTCCTCACCGACCGCTATGAACTAACCATGGTTCAGGCGGCACGGGCATCTGGCTTAGGTTCGAGGCAGTGCGTCTTTGAAGTTTTTAGTCGCAAACTCCCCTCCGGTCGCCGATACGGCGTCACCGCAGGAACTGGGCGACTACTCGAAGAATTACAAAACTTTCGATTCGAAGAGGCCGAGCTAAAGGCGCTTGGAGACGGCAAAGTTGTCGATTCCGCAACAATCGACTTCCTGGCCAACTTCAAGTTCACTGGAGACATTTCCGGTTACCGCGAAGGCGAAACCTACTTTGCATACTCGCCGGTCTTGGTTGTGGAAGCCCCCTTCGAACAGGGTGTCCTACTAGAAACCCTTGTGCTATCGATCATGAACTACGACTCAGCGGTTGCTTCAGCTGCCTCTAGGATGCGAGTTGCTGCCGGGGGGCGTTACCTCGCCGAAATGGGTGGTCGCAGAACACACGAACGTGCCGCAGTGGCCGCGGCCAGGGCCGCTTACATTGCCGGCTTTGATGCCACCTCAAACCTGGAGGCTGGTCGAAGTTGGAATGTGCCCACCATGGGAACCGCAGCTCACGCATTCACTCTGCTTCACAACAATGAAGAAGACGCCTTCAGGGCTCAGGTTGAAACTTTCGGAAGCGGAACCACTCTTCTAGTCGATACCTACAACACCGACGAGGGTGTTCGAAAAGCGATTGAGATTGCAGGCAAAAATCTTGGCGCCGTGCGAATCGATTCCGGCGATCTAGGCATCGAGGTCGCGAGGGTTCGGGAACTACTGGATTCTCTGGGTGCTGTCAGCACGAAAATTACAGTAACCAACGACCTCGACGAATTTGCAATCGCAGCCCTGGCATCTGCCCCGGTGGACAACTACGGAGTTGGCACCTCGGTGGTAACCGGATCGGGAGCTCCGACAGCGGGATTCGTCTACAAACTAGTAGCTCACAAAGACGATTCGGAGAACTGGGTTAGCGTCTCAAAAAGGTCGGCCAACAAAACCAACATCGGTGGCAAAAAGCAAGCCCTTCGAATTTACGAAAACGCCACAGCCGTACGCGAACTGCTCATTCCTGAGCACGAAGTATCCGTTCCCAAAGATGCTCGTGAATTGCTTGTACCACTTGTACAAAGTGGAGAAATCGTATCGGGTTTCACAGGGGCAGAAGGCGTTGCAGCGGCAAGACTTGTGCACGAACGGTCGCTAACTGAATTGCCAGCTCAAGCACATCGTCTGCAACGCGGTGATGCCGCAATTCCTACCGAGTTTATCTAAGCGGAATCACCGCTGTCCTTATCGGTCGGTTCTGGCCGCAGCCCGTCGTAGATCTCTTGACAGATTGGGCAAACCGGAAATTTCTTCGGATCCCGCCCAGGCACCCAAACCTTGCCGCAGAGAGCATGAACCGGACTACCGAGAACCGCGGATTCCACAATTTTCTCTTTGCGAACGTAGTGCGAGTAACGCTCGTGGTCGCCAGGTTCGAGATGCTGCGTTTCTTCTTCAACGAGAATGTCGCTGACGGGGTTCGGTAGAGTTTCTTGTTGGCTCACGAGGTTTACTTCAGCGTTCCAAGTCGAAGGGTCAGAGTTTGGGTTTCTCCCTCACGAGTGAACTCCAAAGTTATGAGGGCTTCGGCTGGTTCCCAGCGCACTGCGGCGGTAAGGTCACCAGACTCCAAGATTCGTTCGCCGTTAAAAACTGTCACGACATCGCCAGCTTTGAGCCCGGCCAAATCAGCTGGTCCACCTGGCGTGACTTCTTTGATTAGAGCTCCGATGGAAAAAGAGGAAGTTGATTCAGCATCGAATGGCTGATTGGTTACCATTGCGCCAAGCAGTCCGTGGCTGGCCTTGCCGGTAGCGATGATTTCATCAGCGACCCGTTTGGAGACATTGGATGGAATTGAGAAACCCACACCGATGTTTCCGCTCTGCCCCTCATCCGAGGAACCAGTGGAGGCAATCGCGACGTTAATGCCAACTAATTGACCCCTTGAGTTAACTAGGGCGCCTCCGGAGTTACCAGGGTTGATTGCTGCGTCGGTTTGAATAACTCGGAGACTTACCGGGGCACTGCCGCTACCGTTCCAAAGTTGCAGCCCGCTGCCGCCCTCGCTAGGAGCAGAAGAATTCTTCACGGCAATGGTTCGATTCAAAGCAGACACAACACCTGATGTCACCGAGGCTGCCAGCCCAAGCGGGGCCCCAATAGCTAAAACCGGATCCCCTACGTTGATCTTGTTTGAGTCGGCAAATTCGATTGCTGTGAATTCAAGCGGCCCTTCAATCTTTATGACCGCTAAATCATTCAGTGGGTCCGAGCCAACGATTTTGGCTGAGTAAGTTCTCTTGTCAAAGGTTTGAACCTCAACTGAAGGCACTGACGAATCTCCATCTAGAGATATAACGTGTGCATTGGTGAGGATGTAGCCGTCCTTGGTGAGGAAGACTCCTGAACCTGAGCCACCCGAAGAACTACCATTCACATTGATAGTGACAACACTTGGAAGTGCGATTACCGATGCAGCGCTAATCCAATTGACTTCCTCTGTGTTGTTGACCACGATCGGAGTTGGAACTGTAGCAAGGTAGTACCCCCCAACAGCGATTCCACCTCCGACCAGGGCGCTCAACATCGAAGCGATCACAACACCACCGGTAACGGTTAGTGGTTTACGCCTTTTTTTAGCTTTTGGCAAAACGACCAATTGGTCGACTGGGCGATCGAAAAAGAATTGACGGTTGTGCTCATCTGACATAACTCAAGTCTAAGAAAACAAACTGAAAGGTTTCTGAGTTTTAGCAACCTAAAGCGAGAGGCTTTTGTATGCAGTTCCAATGCACCAGTGACACCGAACCATTCGGTGGCGGCGGTTTATCTCCAACGCGAATCGAGACCGGACGGCTAAAGGCCGTTACCCCGCCAGGTAGGTTGACCCAAACACTCCTGCCGATAATGCGATATTTCACCGAATAGAAAACCTTTAGCTTCACTTGGTATTCGCCCGCACTTGAAAATCGATTCGAAACTTTGAAACCGTTAGCGCTCGAACCGTCTCCTAGATCCCAGGTATAGGACTGGGGAGTGAATTTGACCTGCGCTGGGTACCAGAGCAACATTCGGTTACGAGTGTGACCAACCGCTTGCGCTGAGAATTCGATCACATCACCCACCGAAATGTCAGTTGAAGTTATGGGCGCAATTTTTGGCTTGTCCGGGGTCACTGTGAACTCATTTTTCCAAGAAACTGGCTTGCGTGGTTTAGTTGGTCTCTTAACAACCTTTGGTTTACCTAGAAGCTTCCAAATTTCGTTGCCGCAAACTTTTGCAGACGTGCCGTTAGTTTGTCCAGAATGTTTCAATGTTCCCGATTGTCCGCCCGAAGTCTTGCAGGTTGCCGCAAACGCTGGAACCGTTGCCGGTGTAACTTGAAAAATCAAGCCGAGGGAAACAACACATGAAATGAACACTTTGAACATTCACAAAGACTAGGTGCAAACCTTTTTTGATAAAAAAAGTTATTCACAGGTTAAAGCAACAGGTCCAATCGATTTATCGATTGGACCTGTTTTTCGTTGCGGAGGCAGGATTTGAACCTACGACCTCCGGGTTATGAGCCCGGCGAGCTACCGAACTGCTCCACCCCGCGGTGTGTGTTCAGTTTAGCACGAATCTGCGCCTAGTTGCCAGCCGCCTTCAGAGCCGCGGCGATGGCAGCCTTGAGATCTGCTGCTGCGCGTCCGTATGCCGCCCAGTCACCGTCTCGCATGGCTGCTGCTTGGTCGTCTAGAGCTCGCTGAGCAGCTTCTAGAGCACTAGCCAAGCTTGAGGTATCTGGGTCAGTTGGCTCACCACCAGGGGTAGGAGAAACCGTGCCTGAACCAAACAGACTGTTAAGGGCACCTTCAAGAGTGTCCTCGAATGCAATCTTGTCACCGAACATTACGAGCACCTTTTTGAGCAGAGGGAAGCTGGTCTCTCCGGTCGACTGGATGTAAACCGGCTGAACGTAAAGCAAACCACCTCCAACTGGAAGGGTGAGCAAGTTTCCTCGGAGTACCTTAGTTGAACCTTGCTGCAGAAGATTCAGAAGCCTCGAAACTTCAGGGTCGGTCGTAAACGAGTTCTGTGCTTGACCTGGACCAGGGACCACTGAATTCTTAGGCAAGGTTAGCAATCGAAGTTTTCCGTATTCAGGGTCCACTTGACCCTTGACGTTTCCAGCATCCGAGTTTGCGACCAGGTAGCCGGTTAGAACGCTTCGGTTTGATTCGCCAGTCGACCTAGGAATGAATCCGGTGTAGATCGAGAAGTGGGATTTGTCGGAACCGGGAGTCTGCATCGTCAAGTAGTAGGCAGGCTGGAAAGCAGTTGTGTTGGTGTCGCTGGAAGGGTCATTCGGAACCATCCAGGCGTCTTGTTGAGAGTAGAAAGCGCCCGCTTCGTTGACGTGGTATTGCCCCAGAATTCCTCGCTGAATCTTGAAGAGGTCGGCTGGGTAACGAACGTGGCTCATTAGCGCGCCAGACATTTCACTGACCGGAGCAACGTTGCCTGGGTAAACCTTCATCCAACTCTTTAGGATCGGGTCCTCAGCATCCCAAGCGTAAAGCTTGACCGAGCCGTCATAGGCGTCGACAGTTGCCTTTACGGAGTTGCGAATGTAGTTAATGTCTGGGCCGCCCACCCTGATCGAAGAGTCGGAGGCAGCCTGGCCATAGTTTTCAGCACGTGAATATGGGTACTGAGACGAAGTGGTGTATCCGTCTACGATCCATTTAATGCGGCCGTCTACCACAGCAGGGTAAATGTCACTATCCAAGGTTAGATATGGGGCCACGGCAGCAACTCGGTCTATCGGGTTGCGGTCATAAAGAATCTGTGAAGAATTGCTAATTGCATCCGAGAGCAACAACTGTTCACTCGAGAACTTCAAAGCATAAGCAAGGCGAACATAGAGGTTGTCGAGCTTCGGCCCGCCATCGCCCTTGAAAGTTGTGTAGGTCTGTTCAGCGTTGTCTTCTCCACCTGGATAGTCGAGTTCACGGTCTTCACCGGTTCCTCCGACGATTGAGTACTCTGGCGAGTTTTCGCCAAAGTAGATGCGTGGTTCATACTCACCAAGCAGACCTTCGGTCGGGATTCCCTTCTGGAGGAATACCGGCTGTCCGTCGCTGTCACGCTGGTTACCGTAGGCAGCCACCAAGCCGTAACCGTGGGTGTAAACAAGCACGTTGTTGAACCATGACTGTGAGTTGCCAAGACCGCTCTGGTTTAGCTCACGGGCCGCAATAACGGTGTCCTGAACTTTTCCATCAATGGTGTAGCGGTCTACATCAAGATAGTTCTTGAAATTGTAGTACTGGCGATACTGTTCCAATTGACGGAATGAAGCTGACACGAGCATTGGGTCGATGATTCGAATGTTGGCCGTTGTGTCGGCGTCCTCTCTTAGGTCAGCCTCAGAAGCGGTTGTTTTGGCGTTGTATTCAATCTTTTCAACGCCGTCCAGTCCGTACGCAAACCTTGTTGCTTCTAGGTTGCGCTGAATGTATTCGCTTTCCAAAGTTCGCTCATTCGGAACCACCTGGAAGCTTTGAACTAGCCAGGGGTAAACCCCACCTAGAATCAGCGAGCTAACAACCATCAAGCCTGTTGCCAAAATTGGAAGGCGCCACTTACCGATGAAGCCGCCGATTAGGAACAGAACAGCCACCAAAACTCCGATAGCGGCGATGATTTGAAGACCCGGGATCTGTGCGAACACATCTGAGTAGGTTGCCCCGGTGTAAAGACCTGAAGAACTAGTGAGTGTCTTGTACTGGTCTAGCCAAACAGATACCGCTTCAACTAGTAGAAAGAGTGCGGCCAAAATAGAAATCTGAATTCGGGCGCCCTTACCAACCTGGGTGTCTTTTCCTGAGAAACGGATGTTTCTATTTACCAGGTGGAGGAAGGCGGTTGCTAGAACTGTAATCAAAAGAAGCGCCCCCACAAAGTCAACCACCGTTCCCAAGAATGGAAGTTGGAACAGGTAGAAGCTTGCGTCGAGATTGAACTGCGGATCAAGCTTTCCGGTTTCAGTAGAGTTCAAAAACAGCAGGGCTTCCTGCCAGCTAGGCGCAGCTGCCAAACCTGCCAAAACACCGACCGCAATTGGGGCAGCCATAATCGCTAATTTGCGAACGGACTCGAACTGCTCTCTAATCTGAGCCAGAGGATCGTTTGCCGAGCTCACCTTTGCATAAAGGGGTTTCATTCGATTGGCGAGGTAGATATTCAATCCAAAAACCAGCAGTGCGAAAAGACCCGCACTTATAGCCAGAATCCCCTGGGTCCAGATCTGCGTGAATAAGACATTTTCAAAGCCGAGTTGGCGGTACCAGAGCACGGAGGTATAAAAGGATGTCGATGCCAAAAAGGCTGCTCCAAGAACGGCCAAGATGATGAGGGATAGTTGAGCAGGGCGAATCGGCTTCATTTTCATATACCTAATCTACTTTGTGGAACAGACTGGTACTAAATCCAGATTTCCGTCCGAAGCAATTATGGACATCGCAACTAGAGCTTCTTTAATTGACTTCACAGGAATAACCTGCACCTTGGATTGATTCACAGCCACGGCCTGCCGACAATTGTCTTCAGGGATAAGCAGAAATCGATCCCCTGCCGCAATTGCGGAGAAAACCTTCTGACGAATTCCACCGATGGCACCAACCTCACCATCGGATTTGATTGTGCCGGTTACTGCAAATCGTTTACCACCAGTGATGGACTCCGGCGACAATCTATCAATAATTCCCAATGCGAATGCTAAGCCGCCGGATGGGCCGCCGACTCTATCCAACTCCAAATTGACTTCGTACTTTTCATCAAAACCGGTTGGCAATTCCGAGAACGCTGCTGTTATGGCCGACTGCTTGGATTCTTCAAAAAACTTAGATTGTTTGTCGTCCATTTCCTCTTCTGAAACCCCGGAAGGATAAATGGCTTCAATTGGGTAGATGGCCTTATCTTCTGAGAACAGCGCAATTAGCAATTCAAGGAAAGTCGGGGTTAGCTTTGGTGAGCCGTACTGCGAGACCGTTAGCAAATCAATTGAACCAAGAGATTCTCCGCTGGGCGTGGGTGTGATCGAAATAATCTCGGAATTTTCAAATTCACCCAAGACGTTGAAAGCTGGGCCCGGAGCCACGTAAACATAAGGGAGTGGTTGTGTAAACGCCCAAAGACCAACCAGAGACGAAAACCCGACAAGGATCCATCCAAGTCTTTTCCGCAGTTTTGCTTTCACATTAACCAGCCTAGGCGTTGGAAGCACTAGCCTTAGCCTGAGGTGAAAACTTGACCGACTCTAATCAGAATCCCGACTTCGACCCGGAAGACTTTGCTAAGTTCCTTTCGGAACTTCTGAGCGGAAATGGGCAAGTTGATGCCCAAGAGCTGGCCAAGATTGCAGGCTTACCTAATGATCCCGAAGCCTTGAAAGCGTTGATTTCCCAGATTCAAGGTGCAATTGCGTCTGGAGAGTCTCAAACAATTCGAGGAGTCAACTGGGAACTTGCCGAGAAGCAGGCCTTAGAGCTAGCCCGTGTCGGCGCTCAGGTAGTTGATGATCGGGTTCGTTCGACGGTACTTGAGGCATCAAACATTGCCGCACTCTGGTTAGACCAAGCCACATCCCTGAGTCAAGTTGCGGCAACCCCAAAATTGCTAACTCGGGAACTTTGGGTGCTTGACGCTCAACCTCTTTTTCAATCTCTCGCGGGGCCAATTGCGGAACGAGTTGCCGAGGCGCTATCAGAAAACTTGGAAGCGAACCTTCCCGAAGAACTTGATGCCATAGCAGCTGGAGCCAGAGGACTGATGAGGAGTGCTGGTGGCACCATTTTCGCAATGCAGCTTGGCCAGACCCTCGGGAAGCTTTCCCAAGAAGTTCTAACCGGCGGCGACATCGGCCTCCCGTTTTACAGCGAGTCTCGTCCAGCCATAGTCACCCAGAATCTGGAAGCATTTATAAGCGATCACTCACTGGTAGCAGACGAGGCTCGAATCTATTTACTGGCCCGAGAATTTAGTCATGCCAGGCTCTTCAAACAGAGCCGTTGGCTTCGAGATTCCGTCCTAGCTCAAATTTCGAACTACGCGCAGGGAATTCAAATCGATGGGGAAAAACTGCGCGACTTGGCAAGTGAGATTTCACCAGAAAACGCCGAAGCGCTTAAGAGCGCTATGGAATCGGGTGCATTCCTTGCAGAACGCTCCGAAGAACAAATCATCTCTCTCAAGGTAATCGAAAACCTGCTGGCCCTAATCGAGGGCTGGGTTACGGTAGTCACCGAAAATGCGACCAAACTTTTGCCGACTGCACCTCAGTTAGGTGAAGTACTTAGGCGACGAGCCGGCTCCAGTCCGGCGCGCGCAACCTTCGCAACCCTGATTGGTTTGGAGCTTCAGCCAAAAAGAGTTCGTGAAGCCACTGAGTTTTGGCGTGTGGTAACAGAAAGGCTGGGGGTTGATCGACGCGACGCTCTTTGGGAACACCCAGACCTGCTTCCAACCAGCGATGATATTGACGACGTAGAAGCATTCTTAGCGGGTATTGGCAGAGACGGCGACGACCTAGACAAGGGCTTGCGGGATCTTCTGGGCTAGTACGAACTAGCTGTGTAAAACTTTCTGATCGCACTTTAACTTGAGTGCACAATCTTTAGATGGCAATCCAACTAAACCCATCCAAAATCCCCATTTGGAAAAATGCTTCAGAACTTCGATTGGGCATTGGGGACACTGGGCACGAACTCGGGGAGATTTCGAATGCTCAGGAACGGCTCATAAACCTATTGTTTGAAGGAGTTCCGGAAAATCAAATTTCGTTGGTTGGAAATTCGGTTGGACTGTCGGATCTGGAGACCCGGGAATTAGTTAATCGTTTAAAGCCAAGCCTCCTTCGAAGCGCAGCAACTTTTGGTGGTAATTCTCCCTTGAGCCTGCGGTTCGCCGAGATTTTGCGAATTGGGTTTCAAACTGAGCAATCTCCCATGGAAGTCGTTGGCAAACGCGCAAACCAAACAATCGAACTGACACGGTTAGATCGAACCGGACTCACGGTAATGAAAGCTCTTTCCGAGAATGGATTCAGAAACTTCAACACTCAAGACTTCGATATGGTGGGCCAAGCAGACCTAGGTGAATTGGGTTACCCTAACCACTTGCTCGGAGTTTCCAGGGTAAATGCTGCAAGAACGGTTCTCGAATCCGCGTTGACTGGCATTGCGATCAACCAAACCTCAAGGGCTGACGAAACGGATCAATCTATTCTCATTCTCAGTGGAATGCATCGAATTTTGCCCAAGGAATATCGTCACCAGAACCTTCCACTTCTGGCCATCGAATATCGGTTGGACTCCATTTTCGTTAGCCGAGTTACACAGCACAAAATTGACCCCTGCCTCACCTGTCGGGACCTCTGGGAAAACGACACCCAACCGAACTGGACAACGGAAAGCATTCAGCTCACCGGGCGACCGGACCAACTAGACGACGGGGTGAATCTACTCATGGCAAGTTCGATTGCTGCCAGGAACATTTGCTCTTTCGTGGATTCGAATGACGGGGTTAACACCCTAGTGAACTTGAAAGATCGTTCAATGCGAGAGTCAAACTGGCAGCGACACGAAGGGTGTGGCTGCTCAGAGCTTTGAAGACACGAGAGCTAAAAAGCGCGATCGAACTCGTTCTCTGCCGCTAACTGAATCCTTCAGCGAATACGAGAGTGCCAACTCTTTTCTGGCTCTGGTGATTCCCACGTAAAACAACCGGCGCTCTTCATGAAGTGCTTGGTCTGATTTGGCGTACCCAATCGGAAGAAAGCCCTCGTTCAAACCCGCCAGATAAACACAATCCCACTCGAGACCTTTCGCAGCGTGAATTGTGGATACGGTAACCGCCGCCTTGATCGGTTCGTGCTGAGACCTGATCCTCTCGTCAACTTCCTTTACAAACTCGTGGATGGACGAGTTTGCAGGCATCTCGTCCACTATTGCTAGGAAGGAATTCAAGGCTTCCCACTTTTCTCGGACGGCTCCTGCCTCGGCAGGTTCCTTAGCTTTCCAACCGAGTTCACGGCAGGCATCAGAAACAACCTGGTATAGGGGTTTCTCGCTTGGCAGAATCGTTTCTGCCCTAACAAGCCGAACAACTTGGAGAATCTCCGGGCGATTGAAGAACCGCTCACCGCCGCGCACCTGGTATTCGATTCCCAGTTCTCCGAGCGCCTTTTCGAAAATCTCAGACTGAGAATTGACTCGGTAAAGGATGGCAATTTCGTTCGCAGGAATGCCCCGTGAAATTTGGTTCTTTATGGAAGCCGCAACCGCCTTTGCTTCGGAAGCGGAATCCTGAGCGCCAATCTCTGCCGGCGCCACTCCAAGAGATGTTTGGGAAACGAGTTCGTCCATGCTGGTTTCTCCGCTTACGACCTGGTTTGCTAGCGCGATGATTCGGCCGGTCGAGCGGTAATTCTTTGAAAGATTCACAACGGTTGCTTCGGGGTAAGTAGATACAAACTCCAATAAATAGCCGCTGGATGCGCCTGTAAATGAGTAGATGGTTTGATTTGGGTCACCAACGACACAGATGTCGCTTCGATCGCCCAGCCACGTATCCAAGAGCGCATGCTGAAGCGGCGAAATGTCTTGGTATTCGTCCACGGTGAAAAAGCGATACTGCTGCTGAACGTGGGCCAGAGCTCTGGGTTCCGCCTGCAGCATACCCAAAGTGAGGATAAGGACATCCTCCCAGTCCAGTTTTTGCGATTTGATCTTCAAGTCTTCGTAGGCTTTCAAAACTGCCAAGAGTTGATTTGCTCGAAGACCGGCGATCGCCGGACGGGAATCGACGATTTGCTCGTATTGCTCCAAGGAGCGCATTGTGTATTTACGCCACTCGATTTCTGCAGCCACATCCCTCAGCATTGCGGCATCGAACTGCAGCTTTAGAGACTCTGCAGCGCTTGCAATAAGTTTCGACTTCGAAGTCAGCACACTTGGAGCTGGGACTCCGGCCAGCTGCGGCCAGAAAAATTCGAGTTGGCTAAGTGCCGCTGCGTGGAAGGTTTTCACTGCGACACCTGGAATGCCGAGTTGTCGAAGCCTTGCACGCAATTCTCCGGCTGCGCGACTGGTGTAGGTGAGAGCTAAAACTCGATTGGCAGCGAAGTGTCCCTTGGCAATTCCATAAGCGATTCGGTGAGTTACTGTGCGAGTTTTCCCCGTGCCAGCGCCCGCGAGGATGCAGGTTGGGCCAACCAATGATTCGGCTGCCTCCCGCTGCTCAGGGTCTAAGCCATCCAGAAGTTCTTCAGGGTTCACAGAACTATGCTCCGAGCTTTTCGCCAAGCCAGTGCTCAATAATTACTCTCGCGATTGAAAGTTCACCAGGAAGAAGAAGGTCGCCGACCTCGGCCTTGAGTTCTGCTCTCGAGAACCACCGGAGTTTGACGATCTCTTCCCCATCCGGGGTTAGCAGGCCGCCGTCATACTCTGCTAGGTAACCGACCATCAGCGAAAACGGAAATGGCCATGCTTGAGATCCTAGGAACCTTGGATTTTTCACTCGAATCCCAGCTTCCTCGGCCATCTCTCGAATGACCGCGGCATCCAGAGACTCCCCGGGTTCAACGAAGCCAGCCAAAATGCTGAATCGATTTTCCTCCCAAATACCTTGAGATCCCAAAAGAATTCGGTCTTGATCATCCACGACACCAACGATGATTGCAGGGTCAGTGCGTGGGTAAATTTCACGCCCCTCATCCACACACCTTAGGACCCAACCGCCCTTTATGCTTTCCGTTGCGGACGAGCAATTGGAGCAGAACCGATGGGTAGCGTGCCAATTTGCAAGCGCCAGGGCCTGTGTAAAAATTGCGGCTTCTACCGAGGTCAACCCCATGCCACTTTTTCGCAGATGGTGCCAGTCTTCCTCTTTATTGACAGTGCTTTCTCCAGGGCTTTCAGGTAAAACGGCTAAGACGACAGGTTCCATCGAGCCAAGCACCTTACCCAGATAGACCAGAAGGTCTGTGCTTTTCACTTCACTTGGGGGAAGAAACTTCAACGAGCCATCTTGATTCAGAAGCACTTTTCCTCGCCACATTTGCAAAACCCTAGTGGTCGGGTTGGCCCACAGTTCTTCAAAAAGATTCGGGCGAATTCGACTCAAATAGTCGCGGTCAAGAGCGATTTTTGCCAGGGGCAAATCCAGCGAAATGGGCTCGCTCATCGACATCCCTTCTTGACTGCTGTGCGTGGCGTAACGCCTACAAAACGATTGGTTCTTCTAACCTGAACTTATGGCAAGTTCACCTTTAATTTTAGCGGCGCTCGCAAAGTCGATTTTCCCGTCTGGAAACTTCAAGCAGGCCAAGTCGATCGTGACCGACGGCCCGCTAAATTTTGAATCCGCGATACTAACCGATGGCGACGGCATTCAGTCGATAGTGCGCGCATCAAGAAGTGCCAAGGGGAACCTGGAGCTAGCCACTGACACTCAGGCAGTTCGTGCTGTGAAATCCTCTGGCACACTTCCTTTCAACCTTCCAAACCTTGTTGCAGAAGGAACCGGTCCTCGGGGAAACACAGTGCAAATCATAGATTTCATCTACGGAACTCACCTTGAGTTTGAAGACTTGAACCCGGACGACGTGATAGTTTCTAGCCTTGGTCGCTCGCTTGCTTCAATCCACTCGCTGGACCGCGAAGCAATTGCCCGCTCGGGTATGCCCAACAGAAGTGCCAGCGAAATCCGGGATCTGAGGATTTCCGAACTGGACCGCGCCGCTTCAACGGGTCGGGTGCCGGCAACCCTTCTGCAGCGTTGGGAAAGCGCGCTGGAAGATCTTGATCTCTTTCGTTTTCAACCGACTGTCATTCACGGTAATTTCATTGGCGCCAATGTTTTAGAACTTGGCGAAGAAGTTAGCGGAGTAATTTCTTGGTCAAACTTGTGTATCGGCGACCCTGCAGAGGACTTCGTTGCTTTCGCTGCGTTGCAAAATCCAGAAACGCTGGCGGCGGTTAAGGCGAGTTACCTAGAGAACATTTCAGACCTAGACACGAATCTGGTTCCTCGGGCCGTGCTTTACAGCGAACTTGCCGTTGCCAGCTATCTAGTGAGTTCAATTTCCAATTCGAACCACGACGAAGCCGATTGGGCTGCTTCGGAGCTGGAAACCATTTCGGCATTGGTGGAAGATGGATCGGCCATGCCTCTGGGACCAATTTCTTTCACAGGAGCCTCAGCGCTAATCCTTTCAGAGGACATCGAGCTTGAAACAGGAAACCATCTGGTTATTCCAGAGGAAGTCAACAATGACGAAATCGATGTTAGCGATTTGAAAACTAGACCAATCGAATTGCCCTCAAAGCAAGACGATCAACTCTTTTAGCTAACAACCTTTTCCAAAACTGAGTCCCACAGGGAGATTAGTTCAGCCTCATCGGGAATCAACTCAGGTTTGATTTCTAAATCATCTGCCACGTAGTAAAGGCATACTTCAATCTGATCTGGGTTGACCTTGTGAAGACGCGAGAACGCCATTCGGTACAAAGCCAACTGCAGCGAACGATCGGAAATCTCTTTTTCCGTAACGGGAGGCTTTCCGGTTTTCCAGTCCACAATTTCGTAACCATTCTCGGTCTTGAAAACTGCGTCGAGTTTGCAGATGAAAGTGTTTCCCTTGATGGTCACCTGAATTTCACCTTCGATTGAGTGCGGAGTCATCTTGGCAAATCGAGAGCCCTCAAAAATGGCTTTGAGTTCGTCCATCGTCTTTTCAGTGGCTGAATCCTCAGTCTCTAGGACCATCGAATCCAGTTCATCGCTTATGTTGAGCGCACCGAACCGAGCTTCAATCCAGGAGTGGAAGAGCGTTCCCGCCATGGTTTGCTTGTAAGGGCGTTCCGGCAAGGGCCGACGGTACATCTCAACAATCTTGGGTAAGTCAAAAACGAATTCCTTAAAACGTGACGCTGAAATTCGCACTGGAAGTTTCACCTGCTGGGATCGTGTTTTCAAAAGTTCCCGTTCGGCCAACAATCGGTCGATGGTGTCATCGATTTCTGAACGACTGGGAGCCGTTGCCGAAATCGCCTGATCAACTTTGGACTTGGCTTCGTTGACCTTTTTGCGGTGTTTTTCACCAAGCGGTTCCATCGGCCAGATCTCTTCCAAAGCCGTCAAATCCGCAGGGTTGGTATCAAGCTCGTCGTAAGTCGGCAACGGATTCTCGGAGGAATTTACGCGGTCGATTACTTCAATTCGAGGGTCACTCAGCAGAGCAGCTTCTACTAAGAACTGGCTAGGCTGCGAAGCATTTTTGACACCCGGTTTCCATTTCGAACCGGAAAGCAGCAATTTGTGTTTGGGTCGCGTAAAGGCAACGTATGCTAAACGACGTTCCTCCCGCATCAGATTCTCGAATTGATCAACTTTCTTGAATTGCTCGATGACTTTACCGGCAGCCGTCTGATCCTCACAGCCTGAGAAATCCATGCTGGGCAGAGACGAGGCATCTCCTCGAAGTGCAAAAGGCAACTCTCCAGAAGAAAGCCAACCTTGAGTGGATTGAATACCCGGGAAGGAGCCTTCGACCAGTCGAGGTACTGCCACCAAATCCCACTCAAGACCTTTGGCGGTGTGAGCGGTTATCAGCTGGACAACGCCGTTGCGTGCGGAAACTGAGGGTGTTTCGAAGCGTTCTTTGAGGTTTGCGTACTCAAGCCACTCTAGGAATCCGCCAAGGGTAGCCGTCGTTGTGTCGGCATAGCCACTGACCAAATTGGCAAAGGCATTGAGATTTGCCATCGGATCGATTCGTCTAGGGTTGGCTGCTAGCTCGATGTCCAGCCAAAGCTCTTGCTCAACGGCTCGCACAAATTCGGGTAGGGGCATTCCGGTCCTAGAGCGCAACTGCCTGAGGAGGCCAGCGCAGTTTCGAAGCGCCGCCAGACCCCTTTCCGAAAAGGCCGGTAGCTGCTCACTTTCGGACTCGTCTAGAAGATTGTCCAGAGCGTCAATTATTGATGCCTCAGCTTCACTTCCCGACACTTTCTTGCTGTCGCGATTCCAAAAACGGGCAAGGTTTCGCGCATAGCGGCTTAGTCGCTCAATGTCTTTCGGCTCTACCTGCCATCTCGGCCCGGTTAGCAGGCGCATTAGATGAGCGCCGGCTTGTGGATAGTGAACAACGCGCAGTGCGGCTATCAAGTCAACTATCTCTGGAGACTCTAGCAATCCCCCAAGCCCCACGACTTCGACATTCAACCCGGCATCACGCAGTTCCGTTTCGAAGACCGACATCATGTTTCGACTTCTCATTAGGACTGCAGCGGTCGGGCGTTTTTCCAGCGGACCTTCACCCATATTCTCGATCAACCATTTCGCCGTGAACTTGGCTTCATTAGCTACCTGATCTGCGAAGTAAACGGTGATTTGACCTTCTTTTGCACCATCTGGAGCATCCAGTTCTTGGATCTCAACTTTGGGAAGTGGCGGCCGGTTTTGCAAAAATGCGGGGGATGCTTCAAGCGGCTTCAAGATTTCGTTGGCCAACTTTAAGACAACCTTTGGGTTGCGCCATGACCGGGAAAGATGCCTCATTTCGATTTCTGTTCCCGAGCCTCGGAACTTCAGAAGAAAGTCGCCTAGGTTAGAGGCGCTAGCGCCGCGCCAACCATAGATCGATTGATTGGGGTCGCCGACCGCGAAAACAGACTGTCCAGAAAAAAGCCCTGCGAGAAGCTCTATTTGCATGGTGCTGGTGTCTTGGAATTCATCTAGCAACACCTGTGTGTACTGCCCTGATTCCCTGGTTCGGACTGTATCTCCAAGCTCCATGACGGCTCGATAGGCCAGGGCAACTTGATCTGAGAAATCAATGTAACTGCGTCGCTTCTTTTCCTCAATGAATGCCTGCGCAAGATTGGCGAGCATTGGTGTGCTCAGCGCACCAGAAATACTCGAAAGAAGTGTTGAACCAATTGGTTGCTCAGCAGTTACCTTTGCCCTGGAGCTGGCCGGCAAACTTGCTATCTTCTTGTAGAACCCTGCGATGTATTTTTCAATTTCCTCAGGAGTCACATTGTGATCGTTCATAGCTCCGGCCAAAGTAAGAACACCGTCAACGACGGAATTAAGGCTCAATTCAGAGTCAACAATTCGCGGGTCAATTTCTTCCCCGTATTTAACAACAACTTCTCTGGCTAATTGAAAACGGCTGGCATCCGTGAGCAAAGTTGAGTCATCCTCATAGCCAAGCGAAAGTGCGTAGTCGCGGTAAAGAGTATTTGCATACGAGTTGTAGGTGGTGATGTTGGGTGCTGTGAAGTTTCGGTCTAGCCCGGTCGGCCACAAATTTACGTCTTTGGCAAGAGCGGTAAGCGCGTTGTTTATTCGCTTTGATAATTCGGATGCCGCTTTCCTCGTGAAGGTCAACCCAAGAATTTGCTGGGGTTCGCACTTACCGTTAGCCACGAGCCAGACCACGCGAGTGGCCATAAGTTCGGTTTTTCCAGAGCCAGCACCGGCAACCACCAAGGTCGGTCGGTCGCTCTCGGACGTTACTGCTTTTACCTGGTCAGCTGTGAGAGTCAGCGACGAGTTTTGCTTGAAGACCTGATAAGCCTCATCGGCTGTGATGGCTCTATTCGACATAAGAAACCGCTTTCGTCAACAAAATTTTGCAGTTGCCATAACCGTTTTCGTCATAGCAATGGGTGCCGATGTTCGCCTGGAAAGTAGCATCTTCGGCTGCCATGCCGATGATGGCCTGGTCGATTAGATTGCGGAAGTTTTCTTGCAGGTCTGGGGCCTCCTCCAGAGAAGGTTGACTCTTGATTGCAACCTTTTCACCGCCAACGAGAACCAGGGAAGCACCCTCAAGCGCAGTACCCTCACCGGATTCCGTTTGCAGCCCTCCCTCAAGAAATGCAATTTGGTAAAGACCGAGCTGAGCATTCTCTTCAGCCTTGGGCGCGGTCTTTCCCGTTTTCAAGTCAACGATCATCACTTGACCGTCGGGGCCTTGCTCAACGCGGTCGACTCTTCCTCGCACTCTCGCGCGCCCAAGTTCAAAATCGATTCCAACTTCGGCTCCGAGGAGTTGATAACCCGCTTCCTTTTGACCCTCTAAATATGTGCTGAGATGCCGCACCATTTTTTGAGCTTTACGCAATTCCTTTTTCTCAACCCAGCCAGCTTCGAATTCGAGAGTGTGCCACTTGCTTTCAACGTTTCGCCAAAGTTCGCCATAACTGATTGCTTTGGTCTCTTCCAATACTTGGTGGAGCAGCGTTCCGAAATTGGCTTCGAAACTTCGATCTGTTCCTCCATGCGCCTGCATGAACCAGTGCAGAGGACATCGGATGAATGCATCCAGCTGAGACGGGTAGATCCAGACCTTGCCGGTTTCATCGTCGGTGAGTGGCACCAGCGCCTCAGGGCTTTCAAAATCGATAATTCCAGCCCACTGATCTGGATGCGCTCCCGTTTGCCCCTCGAGCGCCAGCCTGGCTAATCCATATGCTGCAGTCAAGCGTTCGGATTCCGATTCAGCACTGAGCAGTTTCCTTCGCAGAGTTCCAACCAACCCGCGTAACGTGTATCTCGGCTCCGCGTAGGGTTGGGTTTCTGGGACTTCGCCAAGCAGGATTCGTACGAACTGCGAAATTTGTGTTTCTTCACCATCGACAGCCGAGACGATTAGACGCTCGGATGCAGCGCCGATAGCTTTTTGTAGAAGACGGTGCTCGTCTTTAATCTCATCACGCTGCTGAGCCTTTAGATCGGAAGTGAGTTTGGCGTCTAGGGCCATGGCTCCGAGAAGTGAGGATCTCGGTTTCACATTTGGCCAGACGCCCTCGGTTAGTCCGGGTAGAGCTACAACCTTGAAACGGCGACCGATCAGAGCGGAGCTGGTTGCCAGTAGTAC